>JBGTHE010000405.1:0-15307 GCA_041746335.1 Lysobacterales bacterium
CTGATGGACGTGCTGTCGGATGCCCGCGATGTGCTGGACGAACTGGGTGTTCATTTTGAAGCCAGTGCCAATGAGGCCTCTGCTGCCGCCATGGGAGCCGCTTCGGTCAACTACCCCCTGCGTGGCGCCGTAACCTGGAAATCCACTGTTGGCACCAATGTTGCCAGTGATGCGCTCGCCAACCTGGCGTCCGGCGGGGTGAAAGGCGGCATGGTGGTCATCGTCGGGGAAGATTACGGCGAAGGTTCCAGCATCATGCAGGAGCGCACCCATGCCTTTGCCATGAAAAGTCAGATGTGGCTGATCGATCCTCCGCCCCACGTGGCCAGTATCGTCCAAGCGGTTGAGCATGCGTTTGAGTTGTCTGAAGCGAGCAACACGCCGGTATTTCTGCAATTGCGAATCCGCTCCTGCCATGTGTCGGGCAGTTTCATCGCCAAAGATAATCGTCCACCGCCACTGTCATTGCGCGAAGCAGCGGAAAATCCGAATCGCGATACCAGTCGTATTGTTCTTCCGCCGGCATCCTTTTTGCACGAGCAGGAAAAGGTTAACCAGCGCTGGCCGGCTGCTGTTGAATACATTCACCGGCACGGTTTGAATAAAGTGCTGCCTGGGGATTCAGATGAACTCGGTATCATCGTTCAGGGCGGCTTGTACAACACACTGATCCGCACCATGGAAAGGCTGGGACTTGCGGATGCCTTTGGTAAAACCCGCTTCCCTGTCTATCAACTCAATGTGGCCTATCCGCTGATCGACGAGGAAATGGTATCGTTTTGAGCTGGCAAGCAAGCGGTCTTGCTGGTCGAAGAAGGACAGCCCAATTACCTCGAGCAGAACATCAATTCGATACTGCGGCAACATGATGTCAGCACCAAACTGATCGGCAAAGGCACCTTTCCGGTGGCGGGCGAATATACCAGCGAAGTGTTGCGCAAGGGCCTGAGCAGTTTCGTAACGAGTTTCGCACCGGGCTGGGTAGCACCGCAGGACCCAGTACATTCCATATCAGCACTCGTAGCAGGATTGTCAGCCCATGTGCCACCCAGACCACCGGGCTTATGTACGGGTTGCCCCGAGCGTCCGGTGTTCACCAGCTTGAAACTGATGCAGAAAGAGTTGGGGGATTTCCACATCAGTGGCGATATCGGTTGCCATCTGTTCAGCATATTGCCGCCGTTCAACATGGGTAATACCACCATGGGCTACGGTTTGGGCACAGCAGGCGCTTCGGCATTCAATACGGCCAGCAGCAAACCACCCATTTCCATCATGGGCGATGGCGGTTTCTGGCATAACGGTCTGACCAGTGGGATTGGAAATGCGGTGTTCAATAAGAATGATGGCCTGACCATTGTGATTGATAACAATTATGCGGCAGCGACCGGTGGCCAGGACTTGCTGTCGGGCAAGAGCGAAGTGCGCAACCGCAGTACCCAGCACCCCATCGAAAAAGCAGTGCGTGGGGTTGGCGTAAAGTGGTCCCGGACCGTCAAGACCTATGACATAGGCAAAATGCGCTCCACCCTCAAAGAAGCACTTTCCACCAAAGGGGTTGGCCCCAAGGTGCTGGTTGCGCAATCCGAATGCATGCTGAATCGGCAAAGACGTGAAAAGCCCCTGGTGCGAAAAGATATCGCTGCGGGCAAGCGCACCATTCAGGAGCGTTTTGGAGTGGACGAGCAAACTTGTACCGGTGATCACGCCTGCATCAGGCTGAGCGGCTGTCCGTCCCTGACCATCAAGCCCAATCCCGACCCTTTGAAAACGCAGCCAGTCAGCTATGTGGACAACAGCTGCGTAGGTTGTGGCCACTGCGGTGAGGTAGCCCATGAAGCGGTGCTTTGTCCTTCGTTCTACAAAGGACAGATTGTTTATAACCCCGGTTCATTTGATCGCCTGCTTTGGGCCTTGCGCAGTCGCGTGATTGGCTGGTTGCAACAGCGTGCCGAACATCGTCGCCTGAGGATGGCTTGAGTTTGGAACAAAAGTTTGAACGACCTCTGACGATTGCCATCATGGCGCTGGGTGGCCAGGGTGGCGGTGTCCTGACCAAATGGCTGGTGGATATTGCCCAGTCCAATGGCTATCTGGCGCAATCCACTTACGTGGCTGGAGTGGCTCAGCGCACCGGCGCGACCGTTTATTGTGTGGAGTTGTTTCCCGAACAGCAGGTACGCGACAGCGGGCGTGAACCAATATTCACGACCTATCCCGTACCCGGTGATGTGGACCTGGTGGTGGCGGGGGAATTTGCTGAAACGGGACGTGCCATCCAGAAAGGCTTTGTAACGCCCAACCTGACCACGCTGATCGCCAGTACGCATCGGGTTTATTCCATACTCGAAAAATCTGCCATGGGTGATGGCATCAAGGACCAGACCCCGGTGATGGACGTGGCTGGCAAAGTGGCCAGAAAATTCATCGCCTTTGATATGGCTGAGTGTGCAGAGCGAAGCCACAGCATCATCAGTGCGGTGTTGCTCGGTGCTATTGCGGCCAGCCGGGCATTGCCTTTCGAGCGCGAAGCGTTCGAATCAGCCATTAGGGCTGAGGGCCGGGCGGTGCAATCGAATCTGGACGGATTCGCAGCGGGTTTCGAGGCAGGCAGCCAGACGGTTGCCATGCAGGGCGGCATCAAAACGGCGGCCGCGAAAAGCGTAACCATGCCCGCAGCTGAAGGCCCCAATGGTGAAGCCTTGTTGGCCACCATTCGGCATCAACTGCCGGTTGAGGTGCAGATCATGGCAGCTCACGGTGCCTTGCGGGCGCTCGACTACCAGGATCACGAGTACGCCAGTCTGTACCTGGATCGGCTGAAGGCGGTGATTGAAATTGAACGCAGTTTTGCTGCGGAACCGCCGGACTTCAGGCTTTCCAATGAAGTGGCAAGGCAGCTGGCGCTGCAGATGTGTTACGAAGACACCATCCGCGTTGCCGAGATCAAGACTTCAGGCCATCGCATGCAAGAAGTACGCAAGCACCTGAATGTGGCCGTGAAACAGCCCGCACACGTGGTCGAGTATTTTCATCCGCGATTCGAGGAGTTGTGCGACACCTTACCGCAAGCATGGGGGCGTCGCATGCTAAGGTCGGAAACTGCGCGCCGCTGGATGCGTCCATTGCTGGGCAAGGGGCGCAACATCACGACTACAAATCTGATTGGCTATTTGCAATTGTCCGTTCTGGCGCGGCTGAAACGCTGGCGCCGGGGAACCTACCGTTTCTCCACGCAAACCGCATTGATCGAGGACTGGTTGACACGTATTCGATACGCTGGCAATTCCGACTATGCAGTGGAAATTGCACAAAGCATTGGCATGGTCAGAGGCTACGGAGACACTTACGAGCGTGGCCTGCATCGTTACCAGAAAATCATATCGACCGTTGAAAAAGTACCGAAGGAAGAGCGCGCAACCTTTGTTCGGCAGCTGAGTCAGGCCGCACTCGCGGATGAAGATGGAAAAGTATTTGCACGCGCATTGCAACTGAAGGAGCTGACCTGACCATGCAGGATAATGGGCACGGGTATCTGCAAGGACAACACGCGGTGGTAACGGGTGGCGGCAGCGGTATTGGTGCCGCCATTGCCTTCGCGCTGAAACAGCAGGGAGCCCATGTCACTATTTTCGGGAGAGGGGAGCAGCGGCTGGCAGCCACTGCGGCAGAATTGGGGTTGCAATATTGCGTTGCGGACGTGAGCAATGCCAACAGCGTCCAGCAGGCACTCAGTCTGGCTGTAGAGCGACAGGGCAAAGTCAATATTCTCGTAAACAATGCCGGTGCGGCCGAGGCGCGTCCCTTTCATAAGATGGATGAGGAATTCTGGCACTTCATGCTGAGCGTTAACCTCAACGGTGTGTATCTCTGCACAAGAGCCGTGATCGAACCCATGTTGGCTGCCAAATACGGCCGTATCATCAATATTGCCAGCACGGCCGCGCAGCGGGGTTATGCCTACGTCAGCGCTTACAGCGCAGCCAAGCATGGGGTGGTTGGTCTAACCCGTTCACTGGCCCTGGAATTTGCCCGAAAGGGGATTACTGTAAATGCGGTTTGTCCTGGTTACACAGATACAGATATTGTGGCCAACTCAGTTCAGAACATAGTAAAAGCAACCGGTCGCAGTGAGGAAGAAGCGCTGGGAGACTTACTGAAAAGCAATCCCCAGGGCCGCCTGATCAAACCCGAAGAAGTCGCTGATACGGTGCTGTGGCTGTGTCGAAAAGAAAGTTCATCCATTACCGGCCAGTCGATCTCCATCGCTGGCGGCGAGGTTATGTAGGGTGGCGTGTAACAACCAAATTGGAAGCGCCTGGCTCGGTCTGACGGCACCTGGCTTGGTCTTCATTCGGCCGATAGCGATGGCTATCGACCTCACTCCAGACCGGCACCAGACACCACTATCCCTTCGCCGTGCTACTCCCACTTTGACTGTTACAGGCCACCAGCTATGACCCCGAATGAAAAAGAGCATTTTCTGATGGAGACATCGGACGATGGTGTTGCTCGCGTCACGCTGAATCGGCCGGAACGCAAAAACCCGCTGACTTTCGAATCCTATGCGGAATTGCGCGACACCTTTCGCGAGCTGGTTTATGACGAAAGCATCAAAGCTGTGGTCATTACCGGCGCTGGCGGCAATTTCTGTTCCGGTGGCGATGTGCATGAGATCATCGGCCCATTGACGCGCATGAACATGAAGGAGCTGTTGCGCTTCACCCGCATGACCGGTGACCTGATCAAAGCCATGCGTAACTGCCCGCAACCCATCCTGAGTGCGATTGACGGAATTTGTGCCGGTGCTGGTGCAGCGATTGCCATGGCCAGCGATCTCCGTTACGCCACACCGCAGGCCAAGACTGCCTTTCTGTTCACTCGAGTTGGCCTGGCCGGTGCCGATATGGGAGCTTGTGCCATGCTCCCGCGCCTGATTGGCCAGGGCCGCGCCGCGGAACTGCTTTACACCGGCCGTTCCATGTCAGCGGATGAAGGCATGAGCTGGGGCTTCTACAATGGCCTGTTTGAGTCTGCTGAACTCCTGGCCAAAACCACCGAGCAGGCCGCCAGACTGGCCGCAGGCCCTAATTTCGCCCATGGTTTTACCAAGAACCAACTCAACATCGAGTGGGACATGCCCCTGGATACTGCGATTGAAGCGGAAGCCCAGGCGCAGGCGATCTGCATGCAGACGGCTGATTTCGAGCGGGCCTATAAAGCCTTTGTAGCTAAAGAGAAGCCGGAGTTCCAGGGTGATTAAGCCAATTAATGCTTTGTGCAGATCATTGTGCATGAACCGAATCGAGGGTATGCGCCATGCCTGATTCCAGTTTTATCGATTGGCCATTCTTTGACGAATCACATCGCCAGTTGCGTAAAGACTTGCAGCAATGGACAGCTGACTACGCCTTTCCCCATGATGACGATGTGGATGAAACCTGCCGAACGCTGGTGAAGGATCTCGGTAATGCCGGCTGGTTCCGGAACTGCGTGCCCAGGGCTTTCGGTGGGGCTGCTGAAAAGCTGGACGTGCGCAGTATCGCGCTTTGCCGCGAATCACTGGCTTACCATAGCGGACTGGCCGATTTCAGTTTTGCCATGCAAGGCCTCGGCAGTGGGCCCATTTCTCTTTTTGGAGCAGATGAACAGCGCACTCGCTATCTTCCACAAGTAGCGCAAGGCAAAGCGATCGCTGCTTTTGCTCTGTCCGAGGCTGAAGCAGGCTCGGACGTAGCCGCAATGGCCACTTCAGCACGGCGTGATGGTGATGAGTTTATTCTGAATGGCGAGAAGACCTGGATTTCCAATGGCGGGATTGCTGACTTCTATTGTGTATTTGCCCGCACTGGCGAGTCGCCGGGTGCACGCGGCCTCAGCTGCTTTATTGTTGATGCTGATACGCCCGGTTTCTCCATCAAGAATCGCATCAACACGATAGCGCCGCACCCGCTGGCAACCCTGAGTTTTGATGATTGCCGAGTGCCCGCCAGCCAGCAGATCGGCGCAGGTGGCCAGGGCTTTGCGATCGCGATGGCCACGCTGGATGTCTTTCGCACATCGGTGGCCGCTGCCGCTCTGGGCTTTGCCCGTCGGGCCCTGGATGAAGCTGTTCGGCACACCAGTACCCGGCAACTTTTCGGCGCGCCTTTGAGTGCCCTGCAGATGACCGAAGCCAGTATCGCTGAAATGGCCATGGGGATCGACGCCAGTGCCTTGCTGGTCTACCGGTCTGCCTGGGCCAAAGATTGTTACCAGCAGAGGGTTACACGCGAAGCGGCAATGGCCAAATTGTTTGCAACTGAGACTGCCCAGAAAATCATTGATCAGGCCGTGCAATTGTTTGGCGGTAATGGCGTAGTCAGCGGCCACATTACCGAAACCCTCTATCGGGAAATTCGCGCCTTGCGGATTTATGAAGGGGCCAGCGAAGTTCAGAAAGTCATCATAGCCAGACAAACTTATAAAGACATGTAAAAACAGGGAATATGCAACCATGAAACACATCAATCCCCCGTCCTGGCCTCGCCCATCGGGCTATTCGAACGGTATTGTTGCTGAGGGCAAAATGTTGTTTGTTGCCGGCATGGTGGGTTGGGACGCGAAGGGAGTGTTTCCTGAAGGCTTCACGGCGCAACTGGAACAGATATTGGAAAATACGGTAGCTGTGCTGGCTGCGGGTGGAGCAGACCCATCGCACATCGTGCGTATGACCTGGTTCGTCAAGGACCTCGAGGCGTATCGCAATAATCTGCCCGCCGTCGGTCAGATTTATCGAAAGGTCATCGGCAAGAATTTCCCGGTGATGGCAGTGGTGGGGGTCAATGATCTGGTCGAGCGTGATGCCTTGCTGGAGATTGAAACGACAGCGATGATCTGATCGTCGGCGCGTCTGTTCATGTGAGCGATGCCTTATTTTCTAACACTCTACCTTTCTTGAGTTATCTGTCGAAGCGAAAACTCGAGACTTTCTATCGGCCTTACTTCCAGTTTATCGATATCATTGACAGCAATGTATTCTTTGAACGTGTTTTCCGCCGGACCTCATGCGCTGCAGAATACCCAGCTCCAGCTGATTCGGCACATCAGGCAAATAGCTCACACCCTTGCCAATGCCGTTGGAAGGTACCTGACCGGTCGGTCACAGAACCGGGTCATTACCGGCGAAGGCCGTGGTCAAGGCAGTGGCACAGTCAGGTGCTGGTTGCGACCACCGACTCCTCCCCGTAAAGGCGTCCATGGTTTTATCGGCGCTCGGGCATCGGGGGCGAGCCTTGGCGCAGCACTGCATATGCTGATAATTTTCTGGACGAACACTACTATACTGGTACACAGGAAAACTTCGGTCTCGGCAGCGTCCTACTGCGGCTGCACTATTGGGCCTTTGGTATCGATGTAACGCTTTGGAGCAAGTAACAAACACTTGGCCCGATGATTTTTAATGGTTGCAATTATTGAAGCAGCAATTGGTATTTTGATGCATTTTTCCGAAATTTAAATCTACAGAGAGGAATCAAGACATGTATAACCGGTCATCCAAGTTTACATCAGTGACAGTGGCCCTCATGGTGCTTTGTTCTCAGGCGTCGTATGCAGCCGCAGAGGACAGTGCTGGACAGTATGACCAGAACTGTATTCACGTCGGTGGTTTTAGTGCGTTCTCAGAAATCGTCGGCTTGGGCGTAAAGACTATGGCACTAAGCGCAGCAATGCTACCGGGGGAAATGGATATTTTTATGCCCGATGCAGAACGTATCGCTGAAAGAGAGGGCGTCGAAATTTATCGTGAGCCCGAACTTCTGGTCACTGATCTTTTCCCCGCTGAAGTCACCGCCGGCAAGCATGTCATTCTGATATACCAAGGTTCGACCCTGAACGAATACCTTGCACTCAAGGAGGAAAAGGCGGCCTTGGTTAAAGCAGGCATTTACTCGGGTAAACCACGTGAAGAGATCGCTCGAAAATTCGGTAAACTGCTGAGCTACCCAGACGCTGCCATAAACGAAAAGCTTGCCAGTACTAACCTCTGAGCCAGAGGTCTTTGATACATCAAATGAGTGCGGCGTTTAACGGAAAAACAATAGGAAACAATGCCTAAATTGGGTCGAACTACAACAACAACGTCGAAGGAATTGATCGTCACCGAAACAATCTGACAGCCCGGCTGCGGGTATGTGCTAGAAACATTAGCATGGACGGCACATACCGGACAACGGAATGCGCGGGGATGGATCTGGGCTCTTCCACGCGAACCGGCAGTTTGGAAAAGTCTCTCGTGACCAATGCTTCAGCCATCGCTGCGCCCAACGCGGTGTTGATAGGGAGCCCGCGGCCATTACAGGCTTGCATGGCGTAAGCATCTTGATCCAATGCGTAGATCTTTGGTAACAGATCGGTATTGATCCACGCGCGACCTGGCCAGAGATACTGAACTTCGATACCTTTGAGCGCCGGGTAATGGTGCTCAATTCGGGTGACCGCCTCGTGCCTCAAAGCGACCTCACTGCGCCGAATCATAAAATCCGGGAACGCCGCAATCAATCTCCGCTCGGCATCGTAACGCGCTGTGAAAATGTACCGCTGCTTATCCGTGAACGATACTTTGTCCTTCAGGACTTTCGCCTGCTGGCCGGTCGTCAGTGGCACCGTCGCGTATTCGATGACATCCAGAGGCAATGACGTTTTCCGCAAGCGAGGATGGAGGCCTGAATTCCCGCCATTTGCCGCCAACACGATGCGCCTGGCCTTCAGAACGCCCTGTGCGGTCTTAAGGCTCCACACACCTCCGGTTTTCGTCAGTTCAATGACACGGCTACGCGCATGCACCAAGGCACCATATTTCAGCGCCGTGGCGGCGAGCTCACGACTAAATGCCAGCGGGTTTATCGTGCCACCATCCGCAAATACCAGTGCACCGCGGTATCTGTCAGATCCAAGGCTTTCCCATGTCTCCTCCGCGTCGGCATATCGAACGCTGAAGCCACGATCCGCCCATTCTTTAGCCCGAGCCAGCAACTTCTCTGCGCAATCGAAATCGTGCGCCGGGGTCCAGAAGCCACCCTGGTTGGCCTGGCAGGTCAGCCCATGCTTGCCGATCAAGTCAAAGCAAAACTGCGCCGACGAACCGATCAGCTGGACCAAGCGCTTTCCATATTTATCGCCAAAAGTGTTTTCGACTTCCGCGGGTGTCTGACGGATAAACTCGGGAGCAATCAGCCCGCCGCTGCGCCCAGTTGCACCTCCACCCGGATCATCGGCCTCCAGGACGGTGACGGATACTCCCGCTTCAGCCAAGTGCAATGCCGTGGACAGCCCGGCAATGCCTGCGCCGATTATCGCGACATCTGTGTTTGCACAGCCCGAGAACTGATCGAGTTTCGGCCCCGGGGGGGAAGTGCTCGCCCAGAGGATATCGGTACCGATGTTGTTTACATGGTTTCCAAGAATCACTTTCGGCACCGAATCGCGCAATCCCTCTGCGAACTCAGCTCGCAAGCCAAGGTGCCAACGTAATCAGCGAACATGGTCACTCCGGGAATTTCATCCGATGGGTAACTTGCTAAGATTGCGGACCAACGATTGCAACAACGTCACTAACTCGGCGAGCTGCAGTTCATCGAGCCCATCCACCGCCCGCTTTAACTGCCAGCTACCCAGGCGCATGACGCGTTCCGCTAGATCCCGGCCCGCAGTGGTGAGATACACATCGCTAATGCGGTTGTCCGTTTCGTTGCGGTTGTCTTTGATCCACTCCTCTTTCCGCATCCGCTCCAGGGCTCGGCTGGCGGTGGAGCGTTTAAGCAAGGATAGTGTTGCGAGATCCTTGATACTGATGGGGCTACGCCGCATCAACACCGTCAGGAGCCGATAGGTGGCGCGATCCAGACCATACTTGGAGATCGCTATGTCGAGATCTTCGTGATACTTGAAGTCCGCGTGTGCAATTAGATAGAAGGGCGAAATGAAAAGGTCAAAATCCGCCTTGGCTGGATCCAGGTGTTTGGGTAGTTTCCGTTTATTTGTATCGGACATTGTTTGCTACTTCCTTAACTTTGGCAGTCAAGCCTGCGTCATAGTAGCGGCGTGACGTGACAAAGAGCGGCGTGACAAAAGCACAAAAATAACGCACAGGATGAGTGCGACCGGTGTGTTCATGATCATCGGTAACGACATTTCCCGGCTTCCAACAATCGTAACCGCAATGTAGATGGCGGTACCTTCCTGGCGGATCATGTGCTCAATTCCAATCGCGACCCGTTCCCGCGGAACCAGCCCGAACACCGTGCACAAGGCAAGGGCAACCGCAATGTTCAACAGGTTCATTCCGAGCGTGATTCCGAACAGGCTGTCAAAATGTTCGCGCAACACCGGAATCTGGTCCGCCAGAATGAACCCGAACGCGATGACCAGTAACACTGTACCGACGATCTTTATTGTGCCCTTTAGCCTGATGGCGAGCTCAGGTTTCCAACTGCGCAAGGCTAATCCGAGGGCAGTGGGGACCAGCGTAATGCTGAAAATCTTCCAGACAAAATCGGTGAGAGGTACCGCGACCTGCTCCTCAACCCCAATGAAATGGAGCAGGGCAAGGTGAGCATAGAACGGGACTATCAGAATGTAGATCATACTGATCAGAAGGGTGATCGACAGGGAAAGTGCCAGATCGCCGCGCGCCAGGTCAGTCATCAGGTTGGATAACATCCCTCCCGGGCAGGTTGCAAGCAAAATGAAACCAACCGCCAGAGCTGGCGTGGGCGCAAACAGCAGCGCCAGGGACAACCCAATAATCGGAGGTACAATCAACATGCTGACGAGACCGACGTAAAGTGCGCGACGATTCGCGGCGATCCGTCGGAAGTCATGCAACGTGAGGCTTAAGCCCATGGAAAACATGATGGCCCACAGGGAGCCGGGCAGCAGAATGTTGTCAATGATTTCCAAGTTCACTCCTGGTTAACCAGAGCTTTAGTGGGCCAATACGGCACTTGGCAGCTCTCACTCCACCCGTTCAATCTGCAGCCTGCAGGCACCGTTGCGCCGGATGGTCTTGATGCTCGTCTGGAACGCATCCAGGTCTTCGGCCACCACGCGACCGCACACGTTAGCCATGATCCACCCAAACGGCATCAAAAGGCGACCACCCGGTGCATAAAACAAGCCGATATCGAAAAAGTTACCCGGCGGCAATCCCTTGATCGATTGTGCGGGCACCGCAGCGAGTACAACATCACCAAGGTCCGGAAACGATGTCGCATTCTCCTGCGGGATACTCATCTCCGCTAATGATGCCGAAAGTACGCTGGCCGGGAGAGGACACGAAAGCTCGGGCCCGGTCCAAATGGCATGCATGGCCTCAAACTCCGGTCGACCGGCAGCAAGCTGCCAAAGGAATTCAGCTGAGAGCGGTGCTTTGGTCGACAGCAGCTCGCAGCGGGCCGAAAGTTCTGATCGCGCCTCCAAAAATCGAATCTGCCTCATTACTGCTCCTTCTGATCAGCGCAGACAGCGAGTTGAGGAATGACATGCTGCAGACGCAGGTTGCTGTTCGGTAGCGGTGATACTCAACGTACTTGCCGACCGTTTGCAACCACATGGCGCACGTCCTGGAGATTCTGGATATCCTCCAACGGGTTTGTACCTACTATCAGGACGTCTGCGAGCTTTCCTGGGTCCAGCGTACCCAGCTTGTCGGCCATACCCAGAATTTCCGCGCCAACCCTGGTGGCGGAGGCCAGGATTTCGACGTCCGACATGCCAGCATCCTTAAGAAAACCAAGTTCAACATAATAGTCGCCAGGATAACGCTTCTCGTTTTCGAACGGAATATCGGTCCCCACGCCAACAGGAACACCAGATTGATGAGCCAACCGGACCATTTCGATGTGTTGTTCGTGATTCAGCGGGAAGCGGCGCGATTGAGTGTAATGAAAGCCGCCGCCCGCTATTCCGGCTGGTGGATAGCCGGTGGTTAGGACATTATAAAATGCGGTAATCGTTGGAACGAATGCCGTCCCGTTCTTGGCCATGGCCTGAATAATCTCGGGATCGAGGTTCAACGGGTGCTCGATGGTGTCCACACCCGCCTCTGATGCCCACAGCGTGTACTTGCCGAACGAATCAACTGCGACGAGGATGCCCAGCATATGAGCCTCGTCGATTGCTGCCGCTACTTCTTCGCGCGTATAGGGTGCAGTCAGCTTGATCCAATCTGCCTGCATCCGGAACTGTTCACGGACTGCCTCACGCCACTCCCACGGCCCCGTTGCGATTGTGACGCGGTCGCTATCTTCTAAACTCCTGGGGCGACCCGTCGCCGTCGAGGTGATTTCGTTGCCATGCCCGCCACGCGCAGCGACTAACTTTCCGCTCCACAATACTCGCGGGCCATCCAGCATCCCGCGCGCAACGGCCTCCTTCATGCGCAAAGCGACATCATTGGTGGTTCCGACATCCCGCACCGCTGTAATGCCCGCATTGATCAGCTGCGAAAGCAATAGCGTGCCTCGGATAGCAGCGGCAGCATCGGAGTCGCGATAGCGGCCGAAGTCATCCCCACGCTGCTGGGTAAAGTGTATATGGAGATCAATCAGTCCCGGCAGAATGAACATTCCCTCGGCATCAATGCGTTGGTCAACCCGCTCCGGCATCTCGATCTTGTCCGCAGCTCCGGCCGCCAAGATCTGATTGCCGCGAATTACCAGTCGGCCATTCTGGACCGGGAAACCACCCTTGCCGTCGATCAGGGTACCGCCTTCAATGACGAGCACTGGGTCGGCAGACGCATCGTGTGCGGGTATTGGCACCCGTCTCGTGTCGTCTGTCGTTTGCCATGGCGCATCAGCCTGCGCTGCCACTGAAGCGATTCCAAATACCAATGCAAGCATTGTGAAACAAAAACCTCTTAAAGGATTTTCGATAAGTTTTGGGTTCATTTCGGACTTCATGTTACTTTGGTTATATTGGATTTTGAGCCTAGTCGAATTCGAAACCAATCGCAAGATTCGCCAGGACAGGGCTGTGATTTCGCCAAACTGCTTTTCATTTACCCAGCACTTTAGCTGGTTGCACCTGCTCCTGCATTTGTGCTTGGCACTCCAGTTTGACGAAGCTATGGATCCTCTCCATGGCCTCCTCCAAACGGGCGTAATTCTCCGATCCGAAGCAAATTCGCAGATGTCCCTCACCTGACGAACCATAGAATTCGCCGGATTCGACCGCGACGTGCACAGATGTGAGAAGCCTCATCGCCAGATCGCTCGACTTGATGCCGAGTACGCTAAAGTCGGGGAAAGCGTAGATACTGCCCTGCGGTACCGCGCAGGTGACACCGGGAATGGCGTTGAGTCGCTCGACGACCAGATTTCGCCGCTGTCGATCTTCCTCGACCATCAAGCGCAGACAATCCTGAGAACTGGTGACGGCCGCAAGCCCGCCTTCCTGTGCAAACACGCAGGGATGCGTCGTGTCATTCATTGTCACCCGGCGCAGGTCACTGATGATGTGCGCGGGCGCCACAGCATAGCCGAGCCGCCAGCCGTCCATAGCATAGGCCTTGGTGAAGGCGCTTACGGTGACCGTACGCTCTTTCATGCCCGGCAAAGAAGCAAAACTGACGTGACGGCAATCGTCGAACACAATGAATTCGTATACTTCGTCCGCAAGCACGAGTAGATCGTAGCGTTCGGCGATGCGCGCCAGGGATTCCAATTCGCTGCGTTGGTACACAGTACCCGTAGGGTTAGTCGGGTTGACCAGAACCAGCATGCGGGTTGAAGACGTAATGGCTGCTTCCACGGCCTCCGGATCGAGGCTGAACCGACCGTCCCGTTTGCGCATCGGCACTGAAACCACGCGACCGCCGGCGAATTCGATCTTCGAATTGTGCTGCGGATAGTAGGGCTCCAGGACGATGGCCTCGTCGCCAACGTTGAGCGCAGCCATGAAGGTTGCGAACGATGCTTGCGTGACTCCATTGGTGATCAGGACTTCTTCAGCCGTGCAAAGTAATTCCCGTTCGCGCGAGTAGCGCTCGGCAAGGGCCTCCCGCAAAGCACGCAGCCCCTGTAATTCGCCGTAATGCACAATGCCCCGATCTAATGCGTCTTTGGCGGCTTCCTTGATGTGCAAGGGCGTGTCGCTGGATGGTCTGCCCAACTCCAGATGAATGATGTCGGCACCCTCCGACTGGAGTCGGGCGGCAACCTCGTACATACCGAATCCTTTGTTCGTCTGGGTTTTCATGCGTTCAGAAGGCCATTTCATGGGCGTTTGTCCTCGGGTATCTGTGGGGTGTTCGAGTTAGACGCGGGCTTACCCGCAGATTTTTTTGATCTCTGGATGCTTCCTGCGCATCGCTGTGGCCGTAAAGTCCGGAGTGCCCTCCCGCAGTTCGGGTTGATCAATCCCCATTTTTTGCGCCGATCTATTCCGAGGCTTTTTGCAAGTATATAACCATAGTGACACGATATTCGTCAAACAAAAGCTGGATCCACAACCGGCGAAGGGACTAAGGACATCAGCTAGCCGAAAGGGTCAACAGGTGCAGTTTTCATTGGCCTGATCGAGTGCTGCCCGGTGCAAGGACAAGGCGTTGGGTTCACTTGCAAAGAGTCCTATGATGGCGTATAAAATAATGAGAAATAACCATAGTCATGCATAAGGAAAGCCGCTTCGCAATCAGAAAATTTAATTCAAGCGAGGAAATTGACATGCAACAACGAATGGGCCCCAAAGTAAGTCAATCGCATTTACCAGATCTTAAACCATTGCCACTCCCCGACCAGCAGGTCGCAAAAACCCCGTTCAAGCGATTGGCTACCCTCGCGGCTTTGGTTGCTTCGGCTCTGCTTCCATTCCAGATTTCCGTCGCAGTTGCGCAGGAGAGTGAGGCGAACGAAGCTTCCGTGTTGGAGGAAGTCATCGTCACCGCTCAGTATCGTGAACAGCGCTTGCAAGACGTTCCGATTTCCATCAGTGCGTTCGGCGGCGAGGACTTGCGCGATTTTCGCGTGAGCACACCAGCGGACCTCGCACGAATCACACCCGGTCTCTTTATGAACCGCAGCTCCATTAATCAGTCGGATCCTGAATTCACGCTGCGCGGTATCGGCACCCACAACGCATCGCCCAACCAAAACCCGGCGGTTCCGTTGTACGTCGACGGCATTTCCGTACCATTCAACGCGATGGTTGGTCATGTCATGTTCGACATGGAACGCGTCGAAGTGCTGAAGGGACCGCAAGGTACTTTGTACGGAAGAAACTCGACGGCAGGCGCGGTCAATTTCATTTCCACTCGCCCTGGTCA
>JBGTHE010000406.1:0-1906 GCA_041746335.1 Lysobacterales bacterium
TCCGGCTTGATTTGCTGTGCGGCAGTGAATTCTTTTGCCGCAAACTCGTATTCAAACAAGTGCAGCAACAGCATGCCGCGGATGAACGCCGCTTGACTTTCAGGATCGCTGGCGCTGGTGGGGAAATCGATCTTCCCCAGCACCCGCGCAGATGGGAGGGCATGTTCATCATGTTCCTGTGCCACTAGCGGTGCTGCCTGCAGAGCCACAGCCAAAAGCAGTGCAGACGCCATTTTCCAGTACCCGGTACCGACCAAATTGCCTGAAACAACTCTGGGGGTTCTGTGTAGCATTGCGGTCACCTGATCATGGATGATGTACCGCTGGCATAATGGCAGTTAAGCCCGGTACAGGCAAACGGACAGCCACGGCTCACAGGACAACCCGACATTTCTAAACCTACTCGAAAATTTATTGCCGTCGCGGGCAACATAGGCGCAGGAAAATCCTCCCTGTTGGAGTTCCTCAGCTGCAACTACCGGGTTGCGCCGTTTTATGAACCCAACGAAGCCAATCCCTACCTGCCGGATTTCTACCGCGACATGCGTCGCTGGGCCTTCCAGTCGCAACTGTTTTTTCTCAGCAACAAGTTCCGGATTCACCAGGAAGCGGCCAGGCTTGAGGGCGTGGTGGTGCAGGACAGAACCATTTACGAGGACGCGGAAATTTTTGCAACTGCGCTACACCGCATGCGCAAAATCGACCAGCGGGATTGGGAAACGTATTGGGGCTTTTACCAGAACATTATCAACGTTATTCAACCACCCGACCTGATGATTTACCTGCGTTGCCCTGTGCGCATATTGCGGCAACGTATTCGCAGCCGTGGACGCTCGATGGAACAGGAAATATCCGCCGGCTACCTGAAAAGACTGGAACAACTGTATGAGGAATGGTTGGCCCGTTACCGGCTCAGCGAAGTGCTGGTCATCGAATCCGCCCAACTGGACTATGTCAGTGACCTGATCGACCGTCAGGACCTGCGCGAACGCATTGAAGCCTTGTTACCCTCTGGACTTTCACGCCAGTAAAATGCGCTCGCTGGATGAACTTGGCGCGCTTTGAATCTGCCACGCTGGCCCCATATGATGCCCAGATCGTCGCAAAACCATGGATACAGCCTTATGAAGATCGCAATCTCTTTGATGATACTGCTGGCCGGCCTCAGCCTGGCCTTAAGCCCACTGGCGGCTCAGACCGCAAGCCCTGAGAATGCTTCTCCGGAATTTCCGGAAGTAGAGCCGCCGCCACCTGACAGCACGGAAATCAAGACTGCCCCGCCGCCGGTGGAGATCAAGCGCATGCCGCGCCTGAAGGTCACGATCTCCGGACTGGCGTCTTCCAGCGGTACGGTTGAAGTCAGCCTGTTCGATTCGAAAGAAACCTTTATGGTCAAACCGTTTTTCCAGGAATCCGGCGTACCCGATGAGGACGGCCAATTGGAAATCCGCTTCCTGAATGTTTTTGAAGGCGAATATGGTCTGGTTGTAGTGCACGATGAGAACGGCAATGGCCTTTACGACTCCGGCTTTCTGGGCTTTGGCGCCGAACCGGTGGCCTATTCCAATAATGTCAGGCCCTGGCTGGGGCGACCTTCATTTGATGCGGTTAAATTTGACGTTCAGGAAAACCTGGATATCGCCATCAGCATGGATTGAAGCAAGCCCTTTCGGCCTTGCCTCTCCAGCAATTTAGTGACTCATTACGATGGGTCGCTACTCTTTCCTCAGGCTAAGTCGGACATTTTTCACATCATTTGAAACCACGACCAGGCCAAAATCGGGCTGACGACTCTTTTTTTTGATCAGCACATCTTCGCCATCATCACGCTCAACGTGGAATTGCTCCTTCGGCAACTGGACCTTGAGGGCCTTGACGATTGCCTTGGCTATATCGTTTTCGCCGG
>JBGTHE010000407.1:0-3160 GCA_041746335.1 Lysobacterales bacterium
GGAGCATCAGCAGTTTTTGCAGGGTCTGGATGAGGCCGGCCGTTTTACTTGCTTTCTAGCCAGTACTGAGAGTGATGAGGCTACGGGTTTTGCAGAGGTTTCTGTCCGTCGTGATTATGTCAACGGCTGCCAGCACCGTCCTGCCTTGTTCCTCGAAGGGATTTATGTGCGGCCGGAATTCCGCGGGGAGGGTGTCGCCCGAGCGCTTTGCGCAGCAGCCGCGGAATTCGGTGCGCAGAATGGTTGCCAGGAATTCGCTTCCGATGTATTGATTGACGATGACAACAGCCTGGCAGCGCATGCCCGCTTGGGCTTTGCAGAAACCGAACGCGTGGTTTATTTTTGTATGTCCCTGAGCCCACCAGCTGTGATTGGGCAGGAGTAGGAATAAGTGTCGCAACTGCGCAAGAAAAGCCGTATCGAAGGACGTGTGTTGCTGGTGGTTAACACCGGTAACCGCAAAAAACGATTTACCCTCAAGCGTCTGCACGAGTTGGGTTGTCGCCTGATCATCATGCACAAGCAGATGAACTGGGCACGCACTTACGCAGAGAAGTGGATACTGACCGACACCAGCGATCACAATGCGGCACTGCTTGCCATGACCGCGTTCTTCAAGGCTCATCCGGATCTGCAGGCGCATGGCGTCATCACGTTCTGGGAAGACGATGTCCTGTTGACTTCCCGCATCCGCGATCGTCTGGGGCTGGTGGGCATTCCGTACGAAGTGGCGCGCATCGCCCGCGACAAACACCTGTTTCGTGAGTTCTGCACCAACAACGGTTTACCCACACCCGGGCACGCCATGATTCCGGCTGCCTTGCCGGTGGAGCAATCCGTCCAGGAGCTGCACTTCCCACTGGTCGTCAAACCGGTGTTCGGCAGCAGCAGCGCTTATGTGGTTCGCGTCAACAATCTGCAGGAATTGCAGGAAACGGTGGATTACATCCGCAGCACCATTAACGCCGAAGTGGAGAGCTCGCTGGCAGCCGGAACCGCCATCATGGCCGAGGAGTATATCGACGGTAATGAGGTCGATATCGACATCCTGTTGCAGAATGGCAAGCTGAAATTCTGGTCGATGAGTGACAACGATGCCACCCGCGAGCCCTTCTTTGTTGAAACGGGTCAGTGTATACCCAGTCGGCTGGCCGCTTCGCAGCAGGCCGAGCTGGTGGAACTGGCAGAAGAAATACTGGAACGACTCGGTGTAGAAGACGGCTGTGTGCATTTCGAAGCCAAATACAGTTCGCGTGGACCCATGCCGATTGAGGTTAACCTGCGGATGGGTGGTGATGAAGTTTATTACTTTGTCAAAACTGCCTGGGGAGTGGACCTGATCGAAA
Source organism: Lysobacterales bacterium (assembly GCA_041746335.1). Lineage (GTDB taxonomy): Bacteria > Pseudomonadota > Gammaproteobacteria > Xanthomonadales > SZUA-36 > JAWXBM01. Next base: position 1,347 of record JBGTHE010000407.1, read on the forward strand.
GCGCTGCGCACATCATGCTGGGTGAATACATCAGCCCCATGACCAAGCCGGAAACACCCAAGAAATATGTTTCTGGCAAGTACTTTCTGCCGCCGCACTCCGGTGTGCTGGCTTCACTGGACATGCCCGAAACGGTGGAGTCAGGAGAACTGCAATTTTTCAAGACAGTAGGCGATGCGGTGCTGGCACCACCTCTGGGTTATGAGTATATGGGCTGGGCTTATGCGATAGCGGATACCCTGGGAGAAGCAGAAGAACGCATAGATCGCCTCGTCAGTAGCGTCAAACTGGAAGTGGCCAAATTTTCCCGTGGTTCATCTCTGGGAAAAACCGTACGCCGCAGCAGTATGTCATCCGCCAGCATTGCGCGCAGAGCCGTCATTGGTGCTGCACGTATAGAGCGCATCCGCAACCTGCCCATGGGCGAGCAACGAAGCCTGCACGTGGGGATTGCCAGTAATGGATTTGCTGGCAGTGACGATCCCATTGAAGCGGAACTGACCTCCGATGCCCGCAGCATTGCCGAGACCCTGGAATCGCGTGGCTATCGCACCAGTTTCCTGGATTTCAACCAGCCCTTCGATGCAGTAGAGCAGATCCAGCGCGACCAGATCTCCATCGTGTTCAATATGTGTGAGCGTATCAATCACAGTAGCCTGCTGGAGCCACATGCCGCCGCACTACTGGACGTTCTGCAGGTGCCTTAAACCGGCTCCAACCCGTTTACGCTGGGTTTGTGTCTGGACAAAATCCGCGTGAAGAAGCTGCTGGCCTATCATCACATCCCTACGCCGCGCTGGGATTATCTGTACGAAGCATCCGAGCAGTTTGACGAGAATTTCCCACTGCCGGCCATCGTCAAACCCGCCAACAGCGACAGCTCCATCGGCATCACCAATGATTCGGTAGTGACCAGCCCGGCCCAATTGCTGGAGCGGATTGATTATGTTCTGCATGAATTGAGACGCCCGGCACTGATCGAAGAGTTCATCAGCGGTGACGAGTATGATGTTTCCATCCTCGGAAACTGGGAAGACGAGCAGCGCATATTGCCTTTGTCGCGCTCGATTTTTGCCAACCTGCCCGAAGGCTATTGGCACATGTATCCCTATGAAGCCAAATTTCTCGGCAGCGCAGTGCACAAGAAAAACATTGAAGTGCAACGCCCGCCGAAAGGTGTGCCCGGCAAGTTGACCGCCTTGATTTCTGAAATTGCTCTGGATGCCTTCAACGTGGTGGGTTGCAGTGATTACGGCCGAGCCGAAGTGCGGATTGATGCAAAAGGCAACCCCTACGTTCTGGAAGTCAATCCCAATCCTTCGATAGGTCCCACCGATTGTGTGCCATCAGTGGCAGCGCTGGCGGGGATGAATTATGGGGATTTTTTAGAAGAAATTCTCAGGCTGGCGATTCGACGATATAAAGACAAACCGCCATATTATCACCTGCAAATGTCCACCCTCTAACTGCGGATCAGAATTCCACGGTCACAACAATAATGTCGCTATAACTACCCGCCGGAATGTTCTGGCCGGCCGGGATGCGACCGTAAACAGTCAGGTTGGCACTGAGGGTAGTGTCGCCGAGCGTGCCTGTGCCGCCAGTGCCGTCACCCCACACGATCGTGCGCGAAACGTTGGTGTAGAGGTTGTAATCCAGCACAGCGCTGGTGCCTGTCATCTCGCGCTGGCTGTGGCTGCCCCCGCCGGTGCTGAGGCGCACGCTGAAGCTGGTTTCCAGATCGCAATCGACATTGACTGTGCCCGCGCCGGTGAGTGGTGATGGGTTGAATACATCATAGGAACCGAATACCA
>JBGTHE010000408.1:0-4618 GCA_041746335.1 Lysobacterales bacterium
GTTCAGGCCGACATGGCGAGAATGTATTCATAAATCGAGGCGCGTATCCGAACATCGAGAAAGTAGCGCGTGCAATTGATGGTTAGCTGGAAAATCATTGAACCGGTTGAACAGTAATTTGAAAGCCCAAAGCTTTGGCAACTTTCGCAACGGTAGCAAACGTGGGATTCCCGTCTGGAGAAAATGCCTTGTATATTCCTTCTCGAGTTAAGCCCGTGTCTCGGGCAAGCTGGCTCATATTTTTTGCGCGAGCGATAACACCCAATGCATGAACAATGAATGCAGGGTCATCACCCGCTTCCTCGATGCACGCCTCCAGATACAATTGAATATCTTCATCAGTTTTCAGATGTTCTGCTGAGTCCCAGCGAGTAGTTTTGATGGCCATAACTCACACCTCTAATTGCCTGGCAATTTCTTTAGCCCTGGCGATATCAGCTTGCTGAGTATATGCGGGCTTGAATGCGGGCCTTGGCTCTTCGATCCTTCAGGCCGTCGAACCATTTTGCGAAGATTGCCGTTTGCCGGACTTCCAGAATATGTGAACTATAGTTAACGTACATGGGCCTGTCAACTGTGGTTAACGATTGGTCTACGTTGCACGGACTGATGAAAGTGTGCCAAAACGGCTAACGCGGGTATGTCCGAACTTTGCTCGGATACGTGTAAGTTTTTACCCTGTCCTTGAATGTCGGGATTCCCGTGGTCTGACGATTGCAACGGGTGAAACTCAAGGCCCAGATGGACTAGCCGTTGAAACTCTGCGGTTTGGGAAAGTGAAGGGTGTCCTGAATGGCACTTATCTCGGTAACTCCGATCTCCTGCCTTTTGAGCACGAGCAAGTGCAAGCGCTGATTGCCACCTGGCGTGGCCGCCTCCAGGATCTGTCCTGGTTCATGCGCTGCCTGAATGAACCGATTGCGCGGCTGGCCAACCAGGAAGATCGTTGCAGCGGGCGATTCTGGGAAGGTCGTTTCAAGTCCCAGGCCTTGCTGGATGAGCGGGCGGTACTGGCCTGTATGGCCTATGTCGACCTGAACACCCTTATCTCAGTATGCAGGCCGGCTCGTCCGGCAAGTGTAAGCAGCATGTCCAGGCTGAATTCCTGCCAGGTACCCTGGTTCAATTTCGAGATGCGGGGTTGTGTGACTCCAAGTTGTTCCGCGGCCTGAGCCTGTGTCCAGCCTTTCGCTTTCAGCTCCTGGGACAGACGCACCATGAGCTCCGCGCGCAGCGCCAATACACGCGCCTCCGCTTCATCGAAGCCCAAGTCCGTGAACACATTCCCGCTGCTCGGCGTAATTCGCTTGTCATCCCAACGTGGGTCCGACTTTTTCATTTCAAGCTCCAATCATCTTGTAACGCTTTGCCGCCAATATACAAATATTTGCATACTTTGAGCAAGGCGAGAGTTGCGCTCAGGATATCGTTCGCGGCTGGGCTCAAATTGGGAGTTGGTAACAGCCTATTGTGCTCGGCATGCATTCGATGCATGAGTGCCTCCACCAATTCGGGAGACAGTGACTCCCGAATCTGGAACGGGTCGATTGCTTATGGATTTGAAATAGGCTGTGACTTGCATCAGCCTATTGATCCAGATGACTGAAGACTCAGATAGCTGCCATTTCACTCAATTTCTGTAGGAAAATTTCGACTTGGAGTCCAGTATTTGCTTAGCCCTTACGTACAACACCTTCTGCGTTTACCCAGCCGGCACTCGCTCCTCGGTAGAGAATATGTCGGTTTTCGCTTGAAAATGGGAAATCCTTCAGGAAGACGCGACGGGTATTTCTTGAAGCTGGAGAGCCTGAATCCCGAAAGGTGACGGCTCTCGCTGTGGCTTCTTCCACTGCTCTTGCGAAACGAATTCCGAGTTTTAGCTCCTTGCCTTTGTAGTAAGCGATCCCTACGAGATACTCACGCCTCGCCGGAGCGGTGAACCTCGCTCGCTTCACCGCAGCATATTTCGGACTTCGGCAAATACATCTTCTGCTGGATAGGCCTGAATTTCGCCACGATCAAACGCTGCAACCCGCCGTTCTATTTCGTCGGCCCAGGCAGTTTCGACTTCGGCCACATGGACTTGCAAGGATTCAAGCATGGACTCAGCCAGTCTGGCCCGTTCGTCGGCACTCAGCTCCTGGGCTTGCTTTTCAATCCTATCCAATGAATCTGACATGATGCTCCTCCTTGGTTGCGCTTTGAGTTTACGCCCACTCGTTCGTGCTTTGAACGACATGGCGAGTTCCGCTAAGGCGCCAGCTTGGGCCGCGCAAAGCCCAATGCCCCTCCAGGGCTAACTCCGGTTATTTCAGGCGATCTCGCCAGTATTCCGGCTTCTGATGAAGGCAGGCGATCGCGATGATGAGGATCTCCAAAGTCGCGGGTTCGTAGATGATGCCATAGGGAAATCGAACCATTTGACAGCGACGAATATTTTCACCCAGAGGATGCCAGGCCATGGGAAATTCTTTGATTCTTTGGATTGTTGCCCAAGCTTCCTCCCGGAATTCGGTTCCGAGATTGGCTCGTTGAATGTTGTAGTAATGGAAAGTGTCACGAAGTTCGCGCCGGGCCGGCAACAGTAGCCTAACCTTCAAATTTTCTGCCCTAGCTCAGCAAATGCCTCTTCTACGTCGACCGCCTCAAGCTCACCGGCCCTATATGCAGTAATGCGGCTTTCAGCCTCTTTGAGCCACAAAGCATCAAGAGTTGGGTCGGGTTTGTCGAGGCTTTCGACCAGACCTTCAACCAAGGCCGCCCGCTCAAGGGCGGGGAGACCCATAGCCTGGCGGAGCAATTTTTGTGCGAGTTCTGTCATATCACCAGTCTAGCGTATCCCAAATTTATTATGCAGCGACGTCGACAACTTCAACGGTTGATGTGGGTGATGGAATGGGATCACCATTTTGCTGGAGCCCCTGAAGGTGAATTTCTATGGCCTCCTGGATCAACTGCACTGCTTCGGCACGCGAGCCGGCAACGGCGATACAGCCCGGAAGATCAGGCACATAAGCACCAAAACTGTCTGGCCCTTGTTCAATGACAACTGCGTATTTCATAGTTGAATCCTACTTCAGCCCCACTTGCTTTTGAATACTTTTCAGTGTCCCGGGTGGAATTTCAATGCTGAGTTTTCCAGACACAGTCACGGTACCTGGCTTTTGGGGATGATGAAACTGTCGGTGGCTTCCTTTCATCCTGACCTGTCTCCATCCGTCAGCTTTTAGTAGCTTGATCATCGCTTTAACGTTCACCGAAACGTTTTAGCAAGGCCGTGGTTTTCCGAATATCAGCGTTTGCCGCTAATTTCCGTAGGAAATCTGACCGATCTGAATTACGCTGCAGGTTTTTGAAAATCGAGCTCTATCCTCAAACGCCCACCCAAAGCCTGCACAGCCGATTGAAGCGTTTGCAGGGTTACTGACGCATTCGTCGGATCCAGGAGCCGGTCCAATGCAGACCTGCTGGTCTCCATCCGGCGAGCCAACTCGGATTTGCTGAGGTTCGATTCAGACATTTTCTGATTCAATTGGTAGGTAACGACTCTTTTCACGGCAGCCGCAGTCGTTTCCTCAAGGAGTTGTTCCTCTCGAAGAAATTCGTCAAAACTGCTTCCAATGTTGTTCTTTGCCATATTCAACTTCTCAATTTCGAAAGTCTGCGCTTTGCAAGTGACAGTTCCTTCGCGGGTGTCTTATTCGACTTTTTAACAAAACCATGCAAGAGGACTAAGTGCTGCTGAAACTCCGTAAAGAATGTTCGCGCTATTCCAGAAGAAACAGTTGACCTCAATTCCCAAAGGTCCTCAGCCATTTTCCTTGCCAGCGGCATACCCACAGGCCAACCATACTGCAAAGTCTTTATGTCCTCGCCAATTGACTTACGGTCAGCAGGTATCAGCGCTTTAAGCCAAACCCTGACAGGCTCACGACCAGAATCCAGCCTGAAGAAGGCAACTGGAATTGGCTTTCCGACCACCATCATGCAGAGTGTACCATTATTGGTACATCATGCAATCGAACCGAGTCCACAGTGGATTGTTTGAAGCTGTTCAACTTTGGGTGGTTGTGGCGTGGCATCAAATAGGTGCTCTACACCCTTTGCCTTTGGGTGGTATCTGGTTCTGACTTTGGTTTACTTTGAATTGGCTGGTGTTAGTGTGCCCAAACGACTAATGCGGGTATGTCGGAACTTTGCTTGGATACGTGTAAGGTTTTTACCCGCCCTTAGATGTCGGGATGCCCGCGGTTGATCCCAAACCTTGATGGCTTACACCTCAAGCGATTCCGGCCACAGAAAGTAAGGGCCAAACTTCTTGCTCATGCGGAATTCTCCGCCGGCGGCCTTTCCCGCTTCGGTCAGGTTGAACTTGCCTTCTTTGGACTCCAGAAACCCTTTGGCAACCAGGCGCTCTGTCATGTCGCTGGTTTTGATTCCAAACTTCTTGGCAAGCTTCGAAGTCGGTAGCTTCTGCGATGTCCCCGCGTCGTCATCCTGGGATTCCACCTCTTCAGCTTCTTTGGAAACTTTCTCAAGAGAAATGCGGATTTCATCGCTGACGCGGATGATACGCTGCGCTTCTTCATACGCGTCTTTATACAATTGCGGGTCGTCA
>JBGTHE010000409.1:0-6056 GCA_041746335.1 Lysobacterales bacterium
TGGCACTTGACTCTGACCCCGCAACTCGCCCCGAGCAGATCCTACGATGAAATGAGGGCGGCGATGCGGGCAATGCCCTCGGCTATCTGCTCCTCGTTGTAATGCGCAAAACTGAGACGAATGCAGTTGTCGAAATTCCCCTGGCTGGAAAAGACGGTACCCGCCTGAAAACCCGTTTTGAAGCTGGGAGCCTTCTGCCGCATGGCCACGGCATCGAAACCTGCAGGCATTTCGAGCCAGAAAAAATAGCCTCCCTGGGGTTTATGCCAGCGGGCGACATCAGAAAGGTGACGGGTCAATGCGTGGTCCATGGCCTCTAAGCGTGCACGGTAGGTCGATCTCAAATGTTGCAGATGTTGATCCTGCAAACCCAGGTCTATGGCGTGTCGACCCACCTGAGAACTGAAATGGCTCAGCGAGCCACCGCTGCTGACTACGCCACTGGCCATCAGGCGCTTGATCAGGTTTGCAGAACTTTGTATCCAACCCAGCCGCAAACCCGGTGCCAGGATCTTGGAAAAAGAACCCATCGAAACAATGCTGCCCTCATCGCCCTGCAGCTCTGCCAGGCTGCCAAAGGCAATGGGTGGCGGATCGAAATAATGCAACAACTGGTAAACCTCATCCGCAGCAATCACAAACTCGTGTTCAAGGCTCAGCTCAACCAGCCGCTGACGCCGCTCGGCGCTCAGGCTAAATCCGGTGGGGTTGTGATAACTCGGGATGGTGTAGATAAGGCTGGGTTTGTGATCTTGCAAAGCAGCTTCCAGCTGCTTAATCACCATGCCGTTCGGATCAGTCGGAATCCCCACCAGCTTCAGGCCCTGGTCTCGCAGGATATTGAAGGCCAGAAAATAGCTGGGCTCCTCCACGAACACTGTGTCGCCTGGGCGGGTGAGCTGAGTGCAGACCAACGCCAGCGCCTGTGAATTGCCCGAGGTGATTAACAGAGAGTCAGGCCGCGCAGGCTGGCCATAATGACGACTGAGGAAATCCGCCAGGGCTTCACGAAAGCGCCGGTCGCCCTGCCGCTCTCCGTAATTGAACTCAAATGGTTGTGCTGTGCGCAGGAAATTTGCGCTGGCAGTTTCAATCAGCCTGACTGGCAGTAAATCAGCAGAGGGTTGACCCACACCGAAATTGATGTGGCCGGGAGGCGGAGCATCATCAAAAGTGACGATCATGCTGGCAGGGATACCAGCTTGCGCCGGTTGCGCCAGGCCAGCCCCAAGAAACTCACAGTAGCCACCAGCAAGCCGGGCCACAGTGGCTCAAGTGTGAAAATGGGCGCCAACTCCAGCGCAGCGCAGGCGTACCAGGCCAGGATGGTGGCAAAGGATAGGCAAATGCTCCAGAAGGCCGTGCTTGCATCCACTCGCCAGGCATAGACCGCCGCGAGTGTAGGTAAAATGACGGCTGCAGAATTCAGGGTGAATGCCAGAGCCAGGATGTTCAGCACGTCCTGCATTTTCCAGGCCAGCAGTGCGGACAACAGGCCGAAGAACAAGGATGCGATCATGCCCAGCCGCAGCATGCCTTGCTGGCTGATCTGCGGGTTGTAAAAGCGCTGGTAGACGTCGCGGGTAAAATTGGCCGAGGCGGTGAGTATGCAAATATCGGCTGAAGACATGATGGCTGCCAGTACGCCCACCAGCATCAGGCCTTTCAGTCCGGCAGGAAACAGATTGAGCACGAAGGTAGTCAGTGCATCATTGCTGTCGGCGATGCCGGGAAACAGGACAGCGGTGGTCATGCCCATCCAGGTGGCCGCAATCGCCAGCGGCAGCATGAACACCACTGCCAGCAGCGCACCGTTACGGGCCACTTTAACGTTGCGGGCTGCAAAGGTACGGGTATAACAATCCATGGACGTAAAAAAGCTCAGGATGATGCTGATCACCAGCGCCAGTATGGCCGACCAGCCCCATGCACCCACATGGGTGTAAGTTTCCGGCAGTTGCGCCGTCAATTCAACGAAGCCACCTGTCTGCTGGATGGCGATCGGCAAGCCTATCAGCAACACGCCAAGCAGCAGCAACACCACTTGTATCCAGTCTGTCCAGGCCACCGCCAGGTAGCCACCGGTGGCGGTGTACAGCACCACTACGCCAGTTGCCAGCATCAGGGCCGAGGTGAAATCCCAGTCCAGCATCACCCGCAGAATACTGCCGGCTGCCGCCAATTGCCCGGCGGAGAAAGCGATATAGGCCGCCACGGTGGTGATCGTAACGATCAATCGTGTTTTGCTGTCGAACTGATGTTCTATCAGGTCAGGAAAAGTCAGATACTGGTGTTTGTCGCCCAGTTGCTTGACACGTTTGGCAGCGAGCAGCCCAAACAGGCCACAACCTATGGCCAGTGCGGTGACATACCAGATACCGGTGATACCCGCTTCGTAAGCCTTGCCGGAACTGCCGATGATGGAGGCACCTCCGATCCAGCCAGCCAGCCATAAACAGGCGATCGACACGGTGCCCTGGCGTCGTCCGGCAACATAGTAATCATCTACGTTGGCCTGCCTGTAATTGGCATAAATGCCTATTCCCACCAGTGCGGCCAGATAAACAAATATGATCACATGGTCAATCAGCGCCATCTCATCAACCTTGTCCCAATGTTTCGATTACCAACCGGGCGGCCAGCAGTATGAGGATGACACCGAAAGCCCGATCAAACCAGACGCCGTGTTTTTGCAAAGCGCCCAGCCAGCGAGGTTGGGTGACCATGATGGCCACCAGCAGATACCAGGCGGTATCGATGAACCAGGCGGTGCCGGCGTATATGCCGCGCTCGAACCATGGAGTTGCCGGCCCGATCACCTGGCTGAACAAGGCGATAAAAAATACCGCCACTTTTGGATTGAGAAAAACGATCAGGAAACCATCCCTTGCTGCGGTGCCGCTGGTGGTGGCCTGCTCCAAGCTGCCGGGTTCCGGGGGCCGACTGCGCAGCCCTTTGATGCCGAGCCAGACCAGGTAAGCCGCGCCTGCCCATTGGAAGGATTTAAACAAAAGCGGTGAAGCCGTAATCAGCACCGCCAGCCCGGAAATACACAGCAAGGCATACAGGCCTATGCCCAGGCCGTGGGTGATGGCGGCGAGGCAACCGTTCCTCCGCCCGCCATTGAGTGCGTGGCGCATGACCACTGCCAGAGAAGGGCCGGGCGATACGGCACCCAGCGCGCAAATACCAGCTACGGTTATCCAGGTGGCATAGTCCAATTCAGTGGCTGCGCTTTGTGAGGTTTTGCCGCATCGGGGAGTGGTTTCCCGCTTTCCGATCTGCCGAAGTGCGCAGATTTGAAATCACGGTTTGATTCATTGCAGTGGTCTTTGCGGAACCGGAACACGCTTCAAGCGGGTAAACAGATAGCCTCCCGCTGCGCCCGCCAGAGCCTGTGACAACAAACCCAGATGGCTGCGGGCAACCGCCACCAGCGTGATGTCGAAAGACCACTGCAAAGCCAGGTGTATGCTGAGCATGGCCACAGCGCCTGCCAGCATGAAAAGCACAGTGCGGCGTTGCGGTTGTCTGCGGCCAAGCCACGCAGCTACGCACAGCGCAAGGGTCATACCAACAGCAATCAAGGGCAGGAACATGCCGGTCATTCCCAACTGATCTTGCACGCTCATTCGCAACCGCTCACCCAGGCTCAGCGGAACGCCCAGGTCAGCCAGATGGGAGGCTACCGACTGGCTGGCCGCCAGAGTCGCCAGTGAATAAGTCACCAGCACGGCAATTGCCCATGCCAACACGATTTGAGTCCGGTACTTCATGATCGGTTATTCTTTCTCTGACCCGCGGCGCCGAATAGTGACCTGTCCCGTAAGTTTCCAGCGATTCAGCGCGGTCCAGCAGGCTTTCGGGAGGGCGCGGTCCGCAGGCAATCGCGCTAGGCTATCACAGCAAAGGAAAGGGGCAACACCAATGCCACTGATAAATACTAAATGCGTAAATCACTCCAATCCGGGAGTGACAGCGACCTTCGGGATTGGAAACCCGCACTGCCGCCGCAAATCGGGATGCTTGTGGCTGCTGTTGACCTCGCTATGGTTTATCAGTTGCTGCCATGCTGAAGTGCCTTATCAACTGCAAACCGTGGCCACTGGCCTGGAAGAACCCTGGAGCCTGGCTTTCCTGCCCGATGGCAGCTATCTGGTCACCGAGTTGCCTGGACGTCTGCGGCATGTTGCGCCCGATGGTCAGGTGAGTGAGCCATTAAGCGGTGTACCGGAGGTGTATTACGCAGGTCAGGGCGGTTTGTTCGATGTAGTACTGCACCCGGGTTTCGCCAGTAACGGCCTGGTCTATCTTTCCTTTGCAGAAGGCACACCCAAAGACAATGGAACTGCGATCGCGCGGGGTCAGCTAACGAAGCAGGGCCTGGAAAAAGTCGAGATCATTTTTCGCTCGCAAACGCGCAAGGACACACCCGTTCACTACGGCGGGCGCATGGTGTTCCTGGCCGATGGCACCCTGCTGCTGACGACGGGCGATGGTTTCAATTATCGGGAAGCCGCCCAGGCTGTGAACAACCAGCTGGGTAAAGTATTGCGTATGACGGCCGATGGCCAGGCTGTCAGCGGCAATCCCTTTGCAGAGGCACCCTATGTGTACAGCTATGGTCACCGGAATCCGCAAGGTTTGGCGGTAACCACTGACGGCGACATCTGGTTGCACGAGCACGGCCCCAAAGGTGGCGACGAAGTTAACCGTATTGAAGCTGGCGTGAACTATGGCTGGCCCGCCATTACATTTGGCCTCGACTACAGCGGCGCCATCATTTCCCCACACACCGCCTGGCCCGGCATGGCGCAGCCGGAACACTACTGGGTGCCTTCGATCGCACCATCGGGTCTGGCGGTTTATGAGGGTGAAATGTTTCCGGAGTGGTCGGGTGATCTGCTGATTGGTGCGCTGGTGAGTCAGGAGGTGCGGCGGCTTGAGGTTTCGAATGGTAAGACCGGAAGTGAGGAAACCCTGTTTCCCGAACTCAACGCGCGAGTACGCGATGTGCGCGTGGGGCCGGAAGGAGCCATTTACCTTCTCACCAATGGCACACCGGGTGAACTGATTCGCGTTATCCGCTGAACCGCCTTCCCCCACGACGGTCATGCCGAACCTAACGGCCGTCATGCCGGGCTTGACCCGGCATCCATCCCCCAACGGCGGTCATGCTGGGCTTGAACCGGCGTCCATTGCAGTTGATTTTGGATACCGGATGAAGTCCGGTAGAAGGTGAGGCCGCGTAGCGGACGAGAAGCTGGCCTGGGCCATGACGGGTTACGGGGACGGGGCCCTCACCATTCAACGCCGCAAAATAGCCCACCAGCGGGCAATATTCAACAGGCTCATCAACGATGCAGCCACGTAAGTAAGAGCCGCAGCACGCAGCAGTTTGCGTGCATGCCGCTCATCCCCTTCGTACAGAACTGCTTGCTCATCCAGCATGGGTAACGCCCGCTTGAAGCTGGCGTCGAACTCGGTGGGAAGCGTCAGCAGGTGAATCAGCACCCCCGAACCCAGAGTCAGTACACCACCCAGCAGCATCAGGGCGCCCGCCCAGGGCAGCCGGGTAATGCCCACGATCAGGGGAGTGGCTATCAACAGGCCTGCTCCGATTTTCTGCACAGGGCCAACCCGGCGAACCCACTGCGTGCGATGTTTCAGTGGCGGGTAAGCCGTGGCGTCCTGCAAGGCATGCCCGGTTTCATGGGCGGCAATCACCTGAGCGGCCAGCGAGTGCCCGTCATGATGCGGCAGCGACAAGCGCACGACCTTGGCGATCGGATCATAGTGATCACCCTGTTCGGTGCGCTCCACCGCCACTTTTTCCATGCCGTAGCTGTCCAGTAGCCGCCGTGCCAACGCAGCGCCGCTTTCCTCGTAGCGATCCGCCGGCTCACGATAGCGCCGCATGACCCGCTGTACCCAGATTCCCGGGGCCAGCAGCAGAATGATCAAAAAGACAAACAGAACCAGTAAATACATCAGGTAATTATCAATTCGTCCTGAAAAAGCAAAGGTTATCTGCTACTAATAGAGCAAGAGTTCAA
>JBGTHE010000410.1:0-2392 GCA_041746335.1 Lysobacterales bacterium
TTGGCCAGGTTGGTGATGTGGCCATTGGTGTTGATGAGCCCCTTTTCATAGAGAACTTCGGTCAGGGCCAGCTGCTTTTTGGTATCCCCCAGTTCGCTATAAACGCCCGCCAAAGTCAGGACATAGGTGTCTTTTGGATAAAATTGAACCAGCTCTTTCACTACCGCCAGCATGTTGTCGTAGTCTTTCTTCTCGAAATAGATGACGCGCAATAGCAGCAGCCAGTTTTCTTTGGGTGTTTGCCCCTGAGCGCGGAACATGTCGACTGCAGTCTTGATGGGCTTGAGCGCCTCATCATAACGATTCAGCTGGAACAGCGCTTGGCCCTCCAGCATGAATATATCGGCACTCGGCTCAGGCACTACAGCCATCAAGCGACGTACAGTTGCCAGAGCGGTGGTGTAGTCTTCGATCGTGAATTGCAGTTGGGCCATGGTTTTAAGCGTGGTCTGCTGCAAAGCTTCCGGCAACTCAGGCTGTCTCAATACCTGCTCGTAGGCGTCGATGGCTTCCTTGTATTTTTCCTGCAGGTAGGCTGAATAACCGGTCAGGTTCCAAATTTGCGCACGTTCGTAGTCACTGAGCTTTGCATTGGCGCGCATCTCACGCAGTATTCCATCGGCCCCCGCATAGTTTTTGGCTTCGACCATCTCCTGTACTTCAGTCAGCTTTTCGTAAACTGCCTGACTCATGGCGACGGTTTGCTTGGTTTCGCGTTCCTTTTCCTGCGCCAGCATTGGTACGCTGGCGATGAGCAGGCCGAAGCTGGCGAACAATACGGCGATACGCTTCAATTGGTTCTTTTCCATACGATCTGTTGCAATCCTACTCTTCGATTTCAAAAGTAAACTTGTTCTGTACACCTGGCACTTCGATGGCCTGGCCGTCAACTACCCTGGGTTTATATTTGAACTTCAGAGCGGCCTGCAGGGATGCACTGTGAAACAGGGTGCTGGTGCACTGATCTTCAATAACGAAGGGATTTGCAGTCGTACCTTGCTTGGTAACCGTGTACTGCACCACGCAGAAGCCCTCAATGCTGCGAGACAAGGCACGCTGCGGATAGATTGGCGCCACTTTAACAATAGGCAGATAGTCGCCTTCACCTACACCCAGGTTGAATCCACCCGACATTTCGATGTCGGTCTCAACAGGCACTGCCGCAATAGCAATCTTTTCTGCATTAGGATTCAGGGTATCCAATTGCGGTGTTGGCGGTTGTGGTGGTGGGGTTTCTGGCGGTGGCGGCTTTTCAGGTTTGATTTGTCGTCTCTCAATGGATTCATCCTTTTTGAGGCGCACAAAATCAACGATATTGGAAATACCCGATTCGTCCAGCGCGCTATCCGTAGATTCGATCAAATAGGACATGGTCCAGAATAAGCCGGCTGTCACAACCACTGCCAGCATCGCGCCAAACAGCATGCGCGAATAATAGCCGGACCTGTTGAGTGTCAGTCTGTCAAGAATGGTAGCAGCCATCGCTTTTCTCTCAGGGTTCGTTGGCAGCGATAGACACGTTGAAAACGCCTGCTGAACGGGCGGCGTCCATCACCTGGATCAGAGTGTCAGTCTTGGATTCCTTGTCAGCCTGAATGACCACAGAACCTTGTGGATTCTCAGCGTGCAGCCGTTCGATATTCGGCCGTACAGAACGGATATCGATCTGGCGCCGGTCTATCCAGATGTCATTGTTGGGGCCTATGGCAACCAGAATATTGGCCTTTTCCTGCTTGACTGCAGTAGCCGCATCCGGGCGGTTTACCTCGATACCGGCTTCCTTGATGAAAGTGGCGGTAACGATGAAAAAGATCAACATGATGAAAACCACGTCCAGCATTGGCGTGATGTCGATGTTGGATTCTTCTTCTTCGATCTGGGCAAATTGCTGCCGCATATTATGGATCTCCTAGTTAATTCTGACGTTCTGGCCGATGTTCTGGTTACTGGTACGCATGTTTGGACACTTTTATTGGTGATGAATTTCAAGGTGGTCAGTCAATGCTTCGCGTTCGCGTCGCGCCTGGTTGGTCAGATAAGCACCCATGGCTACACCGGAGAGCGCCGCAACCATGCCCGACATGGTTGGGACGGTTGCCTTGGATACACCGGATGCCATGCCGCGCGGACTGCTGGAACCAGAAATGGCCATGACTTCAAATACCTCGATCATTCCCGTTACTGTACCCAGCAGACCCAGCAAAGGGCACAACGCAACGCAAGTCTGGATCAAAGCCAGGTTTTTCTCAGCGGTAGAAGCCACTGTGGAAATGATGCGCCCCCGAATCTGGTGGGCTTTCCAGGAAGACTTGTCGCTACGCGCATCCCAAAGCACCAGAGCATTCTTCACCAGGCGCTTGTACCCCGTCCGCATGAACACCAGCCGTTCAAT
>JBGTHE010000411.1:0-12721 GCA_041746335.1 Lysobacterales bacterium
GGCTCAATGTTGTAGCCTCCACTGGTGAGCTGGATCACATTCGAGCCATCCGCATCCATGATGTAGATATCCCGGGGCTCGCCCACAACGTTGCCCCTGGCAAAGGCCAGGCGTTGTCCATCACGTGACCAGGCCGGATCCTGATTCGAAACCCCGGGTTCAGTGTCCGTCAGCTGGATAAGACCGGTACCATCAGCATCGATCAGATAGATCTGGCCTTCCCGAACAAACGCAAGTTCCGCGCTGGCTGGGGGCCGGTCGAGTGAATCGCCTGAGAGCGCATCAGGGTGGGGCTGTGCTGCCGCTGTTCCCACGCAAAAAAACATGAACGCCAGAACAGCAAACGCCGGGAAAGCTCCTGTTGGCAGCACATCTTCCATGTTCAAGGTAGTTCTCCCCCAGTCGCCAATAAGAAGGTGGGCGCTCCAGGTTCAACCAGCCCAGCCAACTTGGAGAAACCCTTGCAGTGGTTCGAATTGCGAAAATAACCACTTGAGTTGTATGTAAAAAAACTCATTTGCTGCTCCTATGCCCGACTCTGGAACACGCCTGCCCATTACGCGCCGATATAGATAATTGCGCAACCAGTGGGCAGAACCCCTCACCCCCAGGCTGCTTCTTTCGTTTGCTGAAGCCGCAGACCGGGAATTTGCCAGGCGTCGATCAAATAGTGCCCCTTGCCATTAGTAAACCCGAATCCACCCCAGAGGGGTCTATGGACACGCGGTCCGGCAGATGGGTGGCGAGGAAAGTCAGCGTTCGGAGATCGACGCAAACCCATGCTGGAAGGCATCGCCGTACTCACGGGCGGTAGCGTGATTTCTGAAGAGGTCGGCTTGAGCCTGGAAGAAGCCACGCTGGAAGAGCTGGTTCCGCCAAAGATCAGCATCACCGAAGAAAACATCACTGTCATTGATAGCGCCGATGACGGCGCGCGAACCAAGGGCCGGGGAAAGCAGATCTTGTAGCTTCAGTCCGCTAGCAAATCAGCAATCTGCCGCACCAGATCAGCGGGCATAAACGGCTTGAGGATGAACCCGTGAACGCCGGGCGCATCGGAATCGTACTCGTCAAGATCGGCGCCGGACATGAACAGGACTTTCACGTCCGGGCATTGAGTCCTGACTTGACGGGCGAGCTCAAAGCCCGACATCGTGTTCATGCGCAGATCCGTAATCAGTAAGCTCAGGTTACCGCCCTGCCGCCCCGCAAATTCGGCCGCATCCGTTGGCGAGGTAAATGCCGTAACCTGGTACGGAAGCGGCTTGAGGACAGTCACAATCAGTTTCAGCATGAGACTCTGATCGTCCACAACCAATATGCTTTTTTCATTCATCGCGATTCGAGTCGTTCCCCGCTGCCGGTAGGAGCGTCAGCCGTTAACTCATACCTCGCTCATAGTATCCTTCGCGCCAGATGCAGAGCTAGTATAGTCGCATTCAGTCCTGATACCTGCCCTGCGTTGGCCTGAACGATGCGCCAACGCACGGCGCCAGATCGCCAGTAGCGCACGAAAGCTAATAGGGGGCCCGGTTGCAATCTTTGACTTTCGACAACCATCCGGACGCGATGTGGATTTACGACCTGGAAACCCTGCGCTTCCTGGAAGTCAACGCGGCCGCCGTAGAGAAGTACGGCTATTCGCGCGACGAGTTTCTGGCCATGACCGTCAAGGACATTCGGCCTTCGGAAGACGTGCCCGCTTTGTTGGAGAGTGTTCGCAGCGTAACCCCCGGCGCAGATTACGCCGGAACCTGGCGCCACCAGCTCAGGAACGGACAGATCATAAGCGTCGACATTTATTCCCGCGTAGTCGAGTTCGCTGGCCGCCGTGCGGAATTGGTTTCAATCCGCGACATTTCGCAACTGGTCGAGCTGCAACAGCACAACCAGAACCTGGCGGAGAACGAACGACAGCTGCGTCAGCAAGCGCAGGAATCCGCCGCACGCTTCCAGAGCCTGTTCGAGGCAGTGCCGGGCCGGTTCCTGGTGCTGTCACCGGAACGATACGAGATCGTGGCCGTCAGCGACGCCTACCTCGGGGCGGCCGCAATCCGACGCGAGGATCTCGTGGGTCGTGTCGTGTTTGATGTACTCCCGAAGTTACTGGTCGATGCCACTAACGATTCTGGCGAGGGTTTGCGCCGCTCACTGGATCGGGTAGTGGCGACCCGGCGCGTCCACGTGATGCCGGTGCAACGTTACCCTGTGCGCCCGCACGCTCCTTCCGGCCAGGGGCTGGAGGAGCGGCTTCTGAGCCCGGTGAACACACCGGTGATAGGCGCTGACAGCGCGATTGCGTTCATCATGCACCGCATTGATGACGTCACCGAAGCTCTGCCGTCGGAGTTGGATGGGGAAGCCGGCGAAGGCGAACACCCTTTGACCCGCCAGTCAGCCCTCAATCTGATGCTGCAGACACTGGAGCTGCGGGCCGCCAACAATGCCTTGCGGGACCAGCAAGCCAGTTTACGCATGGCCCAGCGCTTGTTGGGCATTGGCCTGTGGCACTACGCGACAGCCGAGGACCTTCTACACTGGTCGGATGAGGTTTTCGACATGTATGGCGTAGCCGACAAGAACCTGTCTCCCCACTTCGACGACTACGTGGCTCTGGTGCATCCCGACGACCGAAAGGAAATGCTTGCGCATTATGCGGCGTTTGCCGCTTCAACCGATCTGCAATTTCGCTTCGAGCACCGGATCGTGCGACCGGACGGCGTCACCATCCACGTGCTCGGGATTGGTGAGAAAGTTACGGATCCTGATGGAAATCTTCACATCACCGGCGTTGTGCGGGATATCACCCAGGAGAAAGCAGTCGAGGCGCGAATGATCGAGTCGTCGCGGCTGCAACGCCTGGCCGGCAAAGTGGCGCGTTTCGGCGCGTGGCGGGTGCAGCTTGAACCGGAGGAGGTGTTCTGGAGCGCAGAGACTGCGGCCATCCACGAGGAGCCAGAAGGGATTTCCCCGACGCTGCAACGCGCCCTAGAGTATTACGCCCCGGAGTCCCGCGAACAAATCCGGATAGCGTTTTCTACCTGCGCCCGCGACGGTACGCCCTTTGATACGGTACTCCAGATCATTACGGCCACCGGCCAAAGGGTGTGGGTACGAACCATTGGCGAACCTGATTTTGACGAAAGGGGGCGGGTTCGGGCTGTGCACGGCGCCTTCCAGGACGTTTCTGAGTTATTCGATGCACGCGAAAAGGCACAGCGGTTGTCCTACCGGATGCAGGAAACGCTGGAGGAGATCAACGCCGGTTTCTTCATGCTGGACCGGGAATGGAAATTTGTGTATCTGAACAGCCAGGCCGAACGATTGATGCGGCGCGGTCGGGAGCAACTGGTCGGACGTAAAATCTGGCTCGAGTTTCCAGAAGCCTACGACCACAATTTCCGGATTCAGTGTGAAAAGGCCGCATTCGAACGCGTTACCGTGCGCTTTGTCGAGTATTACGCCCCATTACTCTGCTGGTACGAAGTCAATATTTATCCGACCGGTGACGGTATGGCGGTTTATATGGAAGACATAACCTCACTGCGCGAACTCGAGGAGCAGCTTCAGCAGGCTCAGAAACTTGAGGCAGTGGGCCAGTTGACTGGTGGAGTTGCGCACGATTTCAACAACTTGCTGACGGTTATCATCGGCAATGCCGAACTTCTGAGGCTGCAGCTGGGTGAAGAGCCAGAGCTCTGTAGCCACGCTGACATGATCATGCAGGCCGCCGAGAGTGGAGCGCAGCTGACCAGCCGCCTGCTCGCTTTCGCGCGGCGCCAGGCGTTACAGCCGCGGATTGTCGACATCAACAACCTGGTGGGTCGATTGCAGGACATGCTGCGCCGCACCCTGGGCGAGAATCAGGAGATCGAGGTGAAATGCGCGGCGGGACTTTGGGCCACGAAAATTGACCCGGCACAACTGGGAACGGCCCTGCTCAACCTGGCCATAAACGCGCGGGATGCCATGCCGACCGGTGGACAGCTCACGATTGAGACCTCCAACACCTCCCTGCAGGGTGAAATTGCGAGCAAGGGCGAGCAGATTGCCGGAGGCGACTTCGTTCGCCTTACCGTGAGCGATACCGGCACCGGAATGTCAGCTGAGGTTGCCGAGCGCGCTTTTGATCCGTTCTTCACCACCAAGGAACAGACCAAAGGTAGCGGCCTTGGGCTCAGCATGGTCTACGGCTTTGTGCGGCAGTCGGGTGGTCACGCCCGCATTCGCTCGGAGCCCGGTCGGGGCACGACGGTCGAGCTGTATTTTCCGCGTTCTGATGGCGAGGTCGGACCGGAGCATTCTCTCGAATCAGAACATGCCGCCCCCGGGCACGAGCGAATTCTGGTGGTTGAGGACGAGGAACTGGTGCGCGTTAACCTTATCCGCCGGCTGGAGGGGTTGGGCTACCGCGTTAGCAGCGCAGCTAATGGCCGCTCGGCACTTGAGTTGCTGCGCACGGAACAGGAGTTTGACCTGCTGTTCACCGACGTGGTGATGCCTGGCGGTATGAGTGGTGTCGAGTTGGCCGCCGCCGCGGAGCAACAGCGCCCGGGGCTCAAAGTCCTCTTTACTTCGGGGTATGCCCGGGACGAGTTGATGCACCGCGGTCGCCTTGAGCCGGGTTTTCGCCTGTTGAACAAACCCTACAGTCAGCAGGACCTCGCGCGAAAATTGCGCGAAGCTCTGGATAACAGCGGCTAGCACCTTGTCAACACCGGCTGGGTCCGCAGCCCGGGTTGCCCTGCAGGGCGGTCGACTATAGCTACGCAGCAAAACCACCCAGTTCCTTTTGCAGATCTTTCAGCAGCCGTTTCAGAGTTCCGGTCGTCAAAACAAAATTCGTATCCTGGCGTGCGAGGGGGTCTTCATCATCCGTCTTGTCGATTTCGTCACCGTCAAAAAACTTCCATTTGCTGATAGTTATATCGACACCCATCACCAAAGATGCCAGATTGTCGTAGCTCATTCCGAGATGGGTGAGTTGCATGCCGGTGCTCAAGTGATGCCGAATACTGTCATCATCGAGATCCATATCGCGCCAGGTGACAATCGACTTAGTGTCCATTTGGCTCTGCATACGGCATTCACGGCCGAGTGCAAAATTCACTGCCGGACGGCGCATGAACACCCGGGTCAGCAGCTCCAGCGGTGACGCTTTAAAGGCCAGCGGCGCGCAGCGCAATTGGCCCAATGACAAACGAAGATGATCAAGAAACCACTCCGCGCCTCCGGGCGTTACGGAATCAATGCCCAGCAGGTTTTCATCAATGAGGTAGAAGCCGCGACAACGATCTGACTTCAGCAGCGATTTCGGTAGCAGCTCGTCGCGGGTCTGCTCCTTGAGCCGACGTATCTCGCTGCGAGGCGGATCCTGGGCCATTCGATCCCGGTATTCCGCCACTCGCGTTTCCAGAGCCTCCTTGATGGCTGCCGCCGGCAATAGCCGGGTTTGCGTGCGTAACTGCAGCAGATCCGCCCCCGCCAGCCGGCGACACAGCAGGCCGGAGCTGGCTTCAGTGGGTGACTCCCAGCCTCCACTGCGTTCCGAAAACGCCCCACAAGGCGTGAAGGCTTGCGAGGCGAGGGCTTCGCTCAAGGTGATTTCGGAATCCGGCCAGGGACTGGCCACACGGTAAAAACGAATATTGCGGAACATGAATCCTTCCATGTAAAGATCGGGTGGGGGATTATAGTCTCTCCTCCACCAGGGTCCCCAGTAAAAACCAGGCCTTGTCATTTGTTAGATGAAGACCTGACCCATCATTTTTTGCTCTTTTCCATTTGCAAAGATCACCGTGGAAATATCAGACGGCCCGGCCCTCTCGCGCGGGGCCTTATAATCTTCGAATGATCGAAACCCGTTCCACCCTGAATTGGCAAATTGAGCTGCCCACGCCGGTGGCTATCAGCGAGCGGCTTGCGCACGTGCGACGCTGCAGCCCTTTTGCAGCAGGCCTGCTGAATCGCTATCCCCACTGGGCTGATGATTTGAGCCAGGCGCACGCACCTTCGCTCACGAACTTGCAGGAGCTGCTCAAGGAGCGCGGCCTCGATGCCGCGCTGCGCCTGTACCGCAACCGCTGCATGCTGGGCATCATCTGGCGCGATCTGTGTGGACTCTCCCGCCTGGACCAGACCTTTGCCGAGCTCGGAATGCTGGCTACCTGTTGCTTGCAGGCTGCGCTGGATCACCACCACCGGCTGCTGGCTGAAAAACACGGCCAACCCTGCACTGCCGAGGGTCAGCCGCAGAGCCTGGTGGTACTCGCGCTCGGCAAGTATGGCGGGGGGGAACTGAATCTTTCCTCCGATATCGACATCCTGTTCTGCTACGACAGCGCGGGTGAATGCGCTAGCGAAGGGCGCAGGCCCCTCTCCGCCGACCAGTTTTTCACACGACAAGCGCGGGCTGTGATTGCCAGCCTGGCAGAAATTCAGGAAGAAGGGTTTTGCTTCCGCGTTGATACGCGACTGAGACCGTTCGGTGATTCAGGCCCTTTGTGCTGTAGTCTGGCGGCCATGGAGCAGTACTACCAGCGCGAAGGTCGCGATTGGGAGCGCTATGCCTGGATCAAGGCCCGACCCGTAGCCGGCGACCTGCAGCTGGGCCAGCGCCTGATGCAGCTGGACCGGCCTTTCGTCTATCGCCGGTACATCGATTTCAGCGCGGTTGAAGCTTTGCAGGAAATGCATCTCAGCGTGCTTGATGATGCGCGCCGCAGCGATCGCCTGGATGACATCAAGCGCGGCCCCGGCGGCATTCGCGAAATCGAGTTTCTGGTGCAGTGCTTCCAGCTGCTGCGCGGTGGGCGTGAAATTTCTCTGCAGACGCCGTCACTACTGGCGGCACTGGCTGCGGTGGAAGACTTACAGTTGATGACTGAAGCGGCGGTACTGCGTGTGCATTCGGACTATGGTTTTTTGCGTCAGCTGGAGAATCGCATTCAGGCCCAGCACGACCGGCAAACCCACCAGGTGCCCAGCGGTGAAGACCTGCAGCGACTGGCCCAGGCGATGCGGCTTGCCCCTGCCCTGGAGCGTAACGAAGAGGAAGAGCTGCAGATCCGGCTGGCTGAAGTGCGCAGCAGCGTAAACCGACGTTTCGAGGCGATCTTTCCGTCACGGCCCGAACCGATAGCCGATCCGCAGTGGGCCCGACTCTGGCGCGAGCTTCAGGACCAGCCGTTGCTGTCTGCTTCAAGCGCCGAACCGCAATCACAGGCTGCAGATCCAACACCGCTGGAGCTTTTTCTGTCTGCCCTGCAACGACAGGCATTGAGCCAGCGGTCGCGCCGCCGACTGGACCTGTTCATGCCCGCCCTGTTAAGTCGCCTCGAACGACTGGAACTGGATCGAAGCACCGAGAATCGTCTCTTTGATCTGGTGCTCGCCATCAGTCGGCGCAGTGCTTACCTGGTGCTGCTGGTTCAGAATGCGGCAGCACTGGAGCGTTTGATTGAGTTGTTTGCCCGTAGTGAATGGATCGCTGACCGGGTGATTCGTTTTCCCGCTTTGCTGGATGAACTGATTGATCCTTCGCTCGGCAGCCAGATCCCGCAAACAGAGGAGTTGCGGCAGAGCGTGAAACGCTTGCTGAGCACCGCTCCGGACACTGAAACTGCGCTGGAAGGCCTGAACTATCTGAAGCTGGCCAATACGCTGCGCATAGCGGTGGCCCAGCTGCAAGGCACCATCAGTGGACAGACCGTGCAGGCCACTCTAGCCGCCCTCGCGGCATCCATTCTGCAGGGCACACTGGAGCTGGCTGCACAGGAACTGGTTGCGCGACACGGTAGTTTTGCCAGTGGGCCACCGCCCGCCGCCAACCGTGCCACCAATAGCTTGGCCGTGATCGCTTACGGTAGCCTGGGCTCAGGCGAGCCGGGCTACGACTCAGACCTGGACCTCGTGTTCCTGTTCAGCGATCGGGATGAGTCGTCCGACGGCGAACGCAGTCTTACCGCCGATCGTTATTACGCTCGCCTGGCGCAACGCATGCTGGGTTTCCTGACCGCCATGACCCCTTCAGGGCGCCTCTACGCGGTCGATACCCGCCTGCGCCCGAACGGTCGGGCTGGTTCGCTGGTGAGTTCCCTGGCTGCATTTCGTGACTACCAGATGCAACAGGCCTGGACCTGGGAATTACAGGCCCTGACCCGCGCCTGCGCCATCGCGGGCAATACCGAAACGGGTGAGCAATTCAACGCAATCCGAGGCGCCGTGTTGGGGCGGTTTCATGACCCACAACAGCTGCAGAGTGAGCTGAGCAAAATGCGGTTGCGCATCGCTGAGGAAAAACCCGGCACTGCGAACGCCGGCCAGCAGGCCAAGCATGAGCCGGGCGGGCTGGTGGATATCGAGTTCGTAGTACAACTGGGCGTTTTGAGCATGGCTGCAGAGCATAGGGAAGTTCTGCGGTCTTCTGCCTGCAGCGAGCAATTGCTGGCCCTGGCCCAAGTGGGCTGGATTGCCGTGGACGATGCTGAAACGCTCCTGCACACAGCCCGCGCTCTGCACCAGCGCCGCTTAATGCTGGCCCTGGTGCCGGCTGAGCCATCGGCGAAGGTCGATACCACAGCATCTGCCCGCATCTGTCAGCAGATCCTGGCGCTGCCCTGAAATCCTGCGCCGAAATTGCTGACACGGTTGTTGCCGGGTACCGTAAAATACCCCAATATTCCCAGCGGGTCTCGCGCACAAACCTTAGGGAAGCTCTGATTAATTGGTCTCTGAATGATCAGGGCACGCACATCCTTGTCCCGCGGCAATACTGAGAAATCAAAGTTGCCTCGGCCTGATTGCTTTTGGAGATTCAATCGTGACCCACGCCACCGACGCCAGCAACGAACAGTTGGCCACTGCCAACACCCAGAATGTTTACCAGGTCAGGCGCGCGGATTTACCATTATCTTGCCCCACCCATGAGCAGAGGCTGTGGAATTCACACCCGCGGGTTTACCTGCCCATCGAAGAAACCGGCGAAGTCCTTTGCCCTTATTGCAGCGCACAATACGTTTTGATTGACTGATTCGCGCTCAGAACTTTCCGCCTTATGCACATTGTTCAAGCTTTGGTCTCCCTCAATCTGGGCGGATCGGAGCTGGTCGCTACCGAACTGGCGGAAAGCCATCGCCGCCTCGGCCACCGGGTCACCGTAATCGCCGCTCATGGGCGTTTGCAGGAACGTGTGCAGGCGGCCGGGGCGGAATTCCTGGAATGGCCCATCGGCCAGAAAAGCCTCTCCACATTGGCCGGCATCGGTCGCCTGGCCGACTGGTTAAAGGACAATCCGGCCGAAATCCTTCATGTGCATTCGCGCCTGCCGGCCTGGATCTGCCGCCTGGCTTTGCGGCGCCTGTCTGCTGCTCAAAGACCGGCTTTTGTCACCAGCATGCACGGACACTATTCGGTCAACCGGTACAGTGCGGTGATGGCCAGTGGTGCGCGCGTGATTGCGGTATCGGACCACATTCGCGACTACACCTTGCACAATTATCCTGGCACCGAACCTGAGCGCGTGATCACCGTGCATGGCGGCACCAGTCCGCTGGAATTTCCTTTTGGCCACAAGCCGTCTGAAGCCTGGTACCAGAAAACCTTCAATGAATTCCCGGAGCTGCGCGGCAAACGACTGCTGTGTTTACCGGGCCGCCTGTCGCGTTATAAAGGCCACAGCGTTTTCATCGAGTTGCTGGCTGCTCTGCGCACTGAATATCCGGATATCCACGGGCTGATCATCGGCGACGCCAAAAAGGGCTCGCGCTATCGCAGCGAACTGGAAGGCCTGGCCGAACGCAGTGGTGTGTTGCCGCAGCTCACATTCAGCGGGGCGCGAGTCGATATGCGCGACTGGCTGGCGGCCTGTCATATCGTTTTCAGTCTCTGCTCTGATCCACCAGAGGCTTTTGGCCGCACGGTACCGGAGGCCTTGCGCCTCGGCGTTCCTGTTATCGGCTGGAATCACGGCGGAGTGAAGGAAACTCTGTCGGCCATGTTTCCGCAAGGAGCTGTCATTCCGGACAATCCGGTTGATCTGCTGGAAAAAGTCCGCCAGTTTTTGCACCAGCCGCCACAGGTGGAACCCAGCCGAGCATTTCTGCTGGAAGATTCGATGCAAAAAACATTGCAGGTTTATGAGTCGCTGCTAAAAGAGCCCAAGGGAGGTTCAAGCGCATGAAGCTATTCGCCCGCCGACTGCAAATGGAGTGGCCCAGCTGGCTGGCCGTTGCCTTCATCGCCTTGCTACCTTTTGGTCGGCTGGCCGAGATCCCGCTATCCGTGTTCGCATTGGCTTTGCCGTTGGTGTTGCGCTCTGCAGTCAACCGCACCCGCTTGCGCGCGCTCGCCCCTTTTCTGGTGGGGCTGTTCCTGTGTTTCTGGCTACCCATGATTCTATCCAGTATCGATTCCATGGCGCCGCAGAAAAGCTGGTCACAAAGTCTGGCTGCTCTGCGCTTTTTAGCGGCCGCCTGCACTATGGCAGTGTTGCTGAGCCCACCGTCAGCGCGCTGGCGGGTACTGCGCTGGACGGCTTTCCTGCTGTTGTTCTGGGCCATTGATGGTTTTGTTCAGTTGCTGATCGGTACCGACCTGTTCGGCATCGCCATGCATCCCGATCGCCTTAATGCGTTGTTTATCCAGAAGTACCAGTTCTATGGCCCGACGCTGGCCATGCTTTCGCCGCTGTTATTGGAATACGCCCGCCGCGAATGGGCGCCCTGGGCCTGGGCTATCGCCTTCACTCTGGTGCTGGGAGCCGTGCTCATATCCGGCATGCGCGCGGGCTGGCTGAGCATGGGGGTGGTGTTGCTGACATACATGCTGCTGATGTTCCAGCGCGAAAACCGTGAGTTGCGGCGCACCCTGCTGTCAATACCGCTGCTGGCCGTGTTGATTCTGTCTTTCAGCTACTATGCCTCACCACTGTTCCAGGAACGCGTGGAAGGCACCCGCAGCGCCTACCTGGCAAGCGGCGAAGACTCTTATAAGGCAGCGCTGGATTTAGCCAGCACCAATCGCCTGCCCATATTCACCACGGCCTGGAGCATCTATCTGCACCATCCAGTGAACGGTGTTGGTGTGCGTGCTTTTCCCGCCGCCTACATGGTTTATGCCGCGGATGACGACATCCATATTGCCAAGTCAGGTGGAACATCGGGAGCAACGCATGCGCACAACGTGGTGCTTGAGGTGATGGCAGATACCGGGACCCTCGGACTGATCGGTTTGTTGCTGGGTGCCGGGCTGGCTTTGCGTTACTGGTTGCAGGGCTCACCCACGCAACGTCAGGACAGCTTCCCCTTCCTGCTGGCTGTACTGTTGATTCTGTTTCCCTTCAACTCACATTTTGCGGTTTACGGCACCTATACCTCATCGTTGGTGTGGTTCTTGTTGGGTTTGTGGGCCTCATGCCATCGGGCAGCGGTCGGCAGCTCCCAAGCCCCCTTCGTGAAACCCCCAGAGTGAAACCCCCACAATTAAACCATTGAGCGCAGCGCCGCCGCGGTGATCAATGCCACCGTCAGCAGGAAAAAAAGGCGCAATAATATTTTCATTCAAATAGCGGCACCTCAAAGAGCAACGGGTATTCTGCTGCAAGCTATCATGAATAAAAAGGAGCTTCGCCCGGCGGGCGGGTTTTGAAACGCCGGTGTATCCACCAGTACTGCTCGGGAGCTTTGCGTATGAAGTCTTCTATCAGTTGATTGATGCGCACCAGATCAGCCATTTCGTCATCGCTGGGAAAATTCTCCAGCGCGGGCAGTATCGTTACCCGATAGCGCTTGCTGGCGGGATGGTAGATGGGGAACATGGGCACCACCGCGCATCCGGTCAGTTTTGCCAGTTTGTGGGTGGCCCGCAAACTGGCCGTCTGTATGCCGAAAAAGGGGGCGAACGCCGTCTGGTCCGGCCCGAAATCCTGATCCGGTGCGTACCAGATCAGAGTCCCTTGTTGCAGCTGCCTCACTGCGCTGCGTAAATTGCGTTTGCTGATCATACCGTCGGCAAAGTCCAGCCGGCTTCGGTTCTGGAACCACTCGACCACCGGATTTTTCAAAGGGCGATAAATGCCCGCCGAGTAAAGCCCACGGCGCTTCAGCTCTTCACCCATGAGGTTGGCGCCGATTTCCAGACAGGTATTGTGCAAGCTCACACACAGAATCCCGCGGCCTTTGCGCCGGGCTTCGGCCATATGTTCCATCCCATCCACCTGGCCGATACGCGCAATTCGGGTTTTAGGCGCCGACCACGACCATGCCATTTCAAATATGGCACGCGCCAGGTACACGAAATTTTCCTTCAACAGCTGTTGAATCTGCTTTTGATTCAGCTCCGGGAAGCAGCGCTCCAGGTTGCGCTGCGCTACCTTGCGTCGACCACTCATCAGGACGCGCATCAACCCGCCCAGCGGAAATGAGAGAAAACGCACCAGTGCCGGCGGACTCTGCCCCATCAGCCACAACAGGCCCACCAACAACCAGCCTGGCCAGTTTCTGGGGGCAAATGAAGGTCGCGGTCCTGGCTCGGTCAGCATCCGGGTATTGTTACTGTTCAGCGTCCAGAGTCCAAGCATCATCGGCCGAGCAGCATCTGCCATGCCCTCAGTTACGGATCCACTGCGGGGCTTTTCAGGTCGGTGCGTTGGCGGTGTTATAATTTTCCAACTCACCAGCGGCAGGGATAGCATCATCGTGCGCATGCTCTATTCTCTGGCTTT
>JBGTHE010000412.1:0-7851 GCA_041746335.1 Lysobacterales bacterium
CCAGAATGGCACACCAAGCCGTTGGCAGCATCGGAAAAGCACCCGATTCGGTGTAGGATTATTTAGAGTGTGGGTGTCCACGAGTGGGAGAGTGTGGGTGTCCACGAGTGGTCCACGAGTGGAGCGTCCACGAGTGGAGGGCACTCATCAGAGAAACCCTGGACATTGAGGTAATGGCCAAAGTGCGGCGCTGTGCCAACACCGGGCTAGTTTTAGGCTCTGAAGCATTCAGGGAACAGGTAAACCGACTTCGAAGTTAAAACGCCGAGCTCATTTTTACTCTGTCCATTTACTCTGTCCCCAAAACTAAAAAAAGGGCCGCAGTGCGGCCCTTTCTTTGGAAAAATGATAAATGTTGCTTCAAAATGGCGGGGTGTTTAACTCTCGTATTTGATTGAACAGCCGTAAGGTGCGGTACTTGGATTAGGGATTGCCTCTCCCGCAGCCAACGCCTCAAGAGATTCTTTTACGTAGGGAATGGCCTTGGCTATGTCGGCGGGATTAGCCGTTTTAATGCTATCGATACCACCTTTGTACACCAGGGTTCCTTCGGCATTGATGACAAACATGTGCGGCGTAGTTTGCGCACCGTAAAGTTTGCCGATAGTGCCTTCCGGATCGAGAATAACATTGGTCGGGGCTGCACCGCGCTTTTCATTCAGGCTGATCGCTGTTGCAGCATCAACATTGCCCTGTTTACCCGGTGCTGAAGAAAGGATTTGCAACCAAACGATATCCTTACTGGTGGCATCCTTCTGCAAGCCGGGAATATTACCGGTCTTGTCATAATGTTTTACCACGTAAGGGCATTCGTGGTTGGTCCACTCAAGCACAACCGTTTTACCTTTCAAATCGGCAAGATTTATGGTGGAGCCATCCACTGCCTTACCGGAAAAAGTGGGTGCGGGTTGATCGATAATCGGTTCAGCCACTGCGGGCAGGCTAACCAACGTAAGCGCCATAGTGGCGACGGCGATTTTTAAGAACGACATAAAGACTCCTATCTGGCTGGTGGATAAAACGTTAGATCAGATTCAAGTGTTAAAACAAACAAAGCTCGGTTTTTACGATGAATTGCTCCTTCACTAAGTTAATCAGAATGAGGATGCATCCGTTGTCACCGCCGAGATAACCATATCCGGCGTAAGAATTTGCGGCAGTTCTGCCGGTTGGTCTGACTTCCCTGCCGGATAAAACACGTAAAACGGAACTCCACTGCGATTGAACTTTTGCAGGAATTGTGTGATCGCCAAATCCCGATTGGTCCAATCCCCTTTCAAATAAACAATGCCTTGCTCTTTAAAAGTCTCTTTCACCTTGACATCACTCAGCGCCACACGTTCATTCACCAGGCAACTGATGCACCAGGAAGCCGTGAAATTCAGAAACACTGGCTTTCCTTCACCCAGCAATTCATTCAAGCGCATTTCGCTGTAGGGTTCCCAATTTTGTTCTGCAGTGTTGTTCGCGTTGCTTGCCGTTGCATTTACATCATTGGTGTTGCCGGAACTGATTCCGAGATAACTCATGCCCACAACGAGCATAAGCAGTGCCAATGCACTTGCGGTCCCCGCTGTTCGAATTTTCGTGCTTGAAACCAAAGTTGCGTCATACAGCCATGCAGCAAAAGCGATCAACAACATGCCGCCCAACGCAATCACAATGGAATTGACCCCGGCCTGTTGCACCAATACCCACACCAACCAGATCGCCGAGGCATACATCGGAAAAGCCAGGATTTGTTTGGCGCGTTCCATCCACATCCCAGGGCGCGGCATCCAGCGCTGTGCGCGGGGCCAACAAGTGAGCAACAGATAAGGCAGCGCCAGACCCAAACCCGAGCTCAGGAAAATGGCCAGTAATTTTGCCGGAGGCTGAGAGAGCGCATAACCCAACGCCGCCGCCATAAAAGGCGCCGTGCAAGGTGTGGCGACAATCGTTGCGAGCACACCGGTAAAAAAGCTGCCGCTATAGCCAGGCCTTTCGGTGAGCGACGAACCCATATTCGCCACTGAGCCGCCAATAAAAAATACCCCGGATAAACTCAACCCCACGGCAAACATCAAATAGGCCACTGCCAGGACAAACAGCGGTGATTGAAACTGAAAGCCCCAGCCAATTTGTGCACCGCCGGCTTTCAATAAAATCAGCAGCACAGCCAGAAATGCAAAACTCGCCAACACGCCCAGGGTGTAAACAAACCCGTGCCAACGAATTTGGGTCGCACTTTGGTTGCTATGACTCACCAGCGACAAAGCTTTGATCGATAACACCGGAAATACGCAGGGCATCAGATTCAAAATGATGCCGCCCATCAGCGCAAAAAATAGCGCGGCGGCAAAACCAATCGCAGCATCAGATGTATTCCCGCCCTCGATTTGCAAAACACTGTTCACTTCAAATCCACGGGCGATTTCTTGTGTGCTCTGATCACCCGACTGCTCAGTAATCACTAATACGCCCGTTACCGCATTGCCAATTTTCAGCGGTGCCTCACCGGTTTTGATTCTTAACTCAACGCCGCCTTCAACCGGTCTGCGCACCTGCTCACCACTCTGCTGGATGCGCCCCCACTCATAGGGGTAAAACCAGATGTCTTTTACCTGCCCAAGGTGCGCCTCAGACAATGCAACATGCAGCGTTAATTCCGCCTGGTTGGTGGCGGGATCAATGGCACTTTGCGTCACACGAATATCCCAGGGGCTTGTAACTGGTAAGCGTGCCAATGCATTCTCAATACGTGGATCACTCACACCCACAGATTCGCCCGCTGCAACAATCGGCAAGCTCAACGCGAGCTCCACTTGCTGCGGAATGCATTCCTCTTCACATACCAACCAATCCACCAGGGCCTGCATGGTAAATGGTTCACCGGGTGTTGCATCGGCTGGAACTGTTATTTGCGTCAGCAGGGTGACTTCATTTTCATAGGCGTAATTGGTAATCGGCCCCAGGGAAAATCGGCTGGGCGCGGGCCAGATAATTTCGCTTGCCGTAGCGCCTTCTGGCAACGTCCATTGAATGGTGGTGGCGTTCCCCGAATCGCCGGGATTGATCCAATAAGTATGCCAGTGGGGAATAATTTTTTGATGGAGGCCCACATAGAATTCACCGCCGGGCTCAACACTGCTCACAGAGGCAACAAGCTGCGCTTCCACCTGTGGGGTTGCGGCACGATCGGAGAGCGCCTGGGCGTTCGCGGCCGATATAAAAAACAGCAGTACACTGAAAAGGAGCGCAATCGAAGTTAAAAACCGACTCCCTCTATGCAGATCGATCATTTGCCACCGCGATAACGACAATTTAAAAAATCAGCAGCGTTCACGTCAACGCCGCCAGGTGGATCAATTACCCCGCTACTGACCTACATCATAAGGGTAAAGTTTCGTAGAAATACTAAAAGTTTCGTAATCTCTGAATGGGGTCGGATCCGATTAGCTACGCCGATCCGGACTTTCAGGATATCACTACACATTTTGCATGGAACCGCCCATAAGTAACGCACGCGGGCTTAACAAAGTCCAAACGCCTTTACACCGTTTTCCCCGTATTTCCAACAATTCAGCTATTCTTGCCAGTGCTGGGATTGCATCGTTTTGGACTGCGCCCATTCTCCCGGAGGGCCATGGAGAAATGACCGATGTGTTCGTCTCCTATTCCCGCGCTGACAAGGCGCTTGTCACGCCGCTCGTCGCTGCGCTCGAGGCCCAGGGTTGGGGAGTATGGTGGGATCCCGCCATCGCCCCGGGGCAGGAATTCGACCGCACGATAGCAGCCGAGCTGGAGAAAGCTTCAGCGGTGCTGGTCGTCTGGACTGCTCACTCGGTGGAGTCCCGCTGGGTGCGTGGCGAGGCTCGGGATGCAGCGGACCGAGGAATCCTGGTGCCCCTGCGCATAGGAGCGGCGGCTCTGCCGATTGATTTCCGCGCCATCCACACCATCGACTTGCCGGAAGGGCTGAATGCGATCGACAGCGCAGCCTTCGAGGAGGTAGTGCACGCACTCCAGGCCTTGATCCAGTCAGGAGCACCGACAGCGCCCCACCGCGGTGGCAGCCCGGTGGTCGAACGCAGCACTTCCGGATCTCTTCGGGCAGGGATTTGTGTACTGCCCTTTGCCAATCTTGGCGGCGACCCGGAGCAGGAGTTTTTCAGCGACGGGTTCACCGGCGACATCATCACGGAATTGTCGCGCTGGCGTACGCTCATGGTGCGTTCCAGGTCTGCGACCTTGCCCTATCGCGGCGGCCGGGTAGATCCCATGACGGTGGCACGCGAGCTTGACGTTCGTTATGTTGTCGAGGGCAGCATACGGCGCCTCGGCAACCGGATTCGAATCACTGTTCAGCTCATCGATGGCGAGTCTGGCAGCCACATCTGGGGTGAGAAATTTGATCGCGAGCAGTCGGAGCTGTTTGATGTTCAGGATCAGGTGGTACAGACCATCGCCAGCACTCTGGCTGGACGGGTTCAAATGAAGGACGCGGAACGCGCGCGGCGAAAGCCGACTTCGAGTTTGAAAGCATACGAATGCGTACAGCGCGGCAACTCCCTCCCCTGGGACGATCCGGAAAGCGCCGCCGAGGCGACCCGTCTCTTCCAGCAAGCAATTGCTCTCGATCCGGACTACGCTATGGCGCACGCGTTGCTCGGCACCATGCGCATCGGCCAATACCGAAGTGATCCCGCTTCGTCGACTGTTGCGCTGGACGAGGCCTATGCGCTCACCCAACGCGCGGTCGAACTCGACGACGGCGACAGCACCTGCCATTCGCTGTTTGCGCACGCGTGCCTCTACCGGCGTTCCTTCGAGCTCGCCTTGCAGCACATGCGTCGTTCGGTGGAAATCAATCCGAGCAACCCGTGGAACCGGGCGGACATGGGGCTCATTCTCACCTACTCGGGGCCGGCCGAGGACGCTCTTGTCTGGTTGAAGCGCGCTCGCGAAATCGACCCCTACTTCGATCCGCCCTGGTATTGGCGACAGGCTGGCCAGGTCTACATGGTGTTGCGTCAGTTTGAACAAGCGCTCGAAATGTTTGCGCATGTCCCCTCGCGCACCGGACGCACCGCCGTATATATGGCGGCTTGCCATGCGCGCCTCAATCAAATGGAACAGGCCCACCAACTTTGCAGTGAATGTCTCTCCACCATTCCCGGCATTTCAATTGCGCAGTTTGTATCGAAAGAGCCATTCCGGGACCCGGCCCAAGCCGCGTACCTTGCGGAGTCTCTGCGCCTGGCGGGGCTCCCTGAGTGATGACCTTGAACCCGCGCGATGAGGGCGAACCCGATTGGGTACAGCGAGTACTGCATTTCTGGTTTTGCGAACTCAAACCCTCAGACTGGTTTTCCGGGGACGCTGCTCTCGATGCACGCATACGCGATCGGTTCATGCAGGTGCACGAGCAAGTGGCAAGCTGCCAAGGCGGGGGAGTTTCGCAGGCGCGGCCTCTGCTGGCGGCAGTGATCGTTCTCGACCAGTTCCCGCGCAACATGTTCCGGGGAAGCCCGCGTGCTTATGCCGACGGCGCGACCGCGCGAAAGCGCGCCCGGCAAGCGATTGGAAGCCAACTGGATTTGGAAATGACCCCGGAAGAACGGTATTTTCTCTACCTGCCCTTTGAGCACAGTGAAGACAGGGCGGATCAGGCGCTGGCGGTTGAGTTGATCTCACAACTCGGTACCAGCGAATGGACGAAATATGCACTCGCGCACCAGCAGCTCATCGAACGCTTCGGCCGCTTTCCCCACCGCAATGCCATTCTTGGGCGCGAGTCGAGCGCCGAGGAAATCGCAGCAATGAAAGAGCCGATGGGTTCGTTCTGATCAGGGCCCTCGCCACTCCTCCAGATTCTCAACATCGCAAAGCCGCTGCCAGCTTTCGCGCCCGCGCAGCAGCGTCGCGAACTGCTTTAGCGCCGGCCAGTCCAGTGCGCTGCGAGGCATATTGCGCGACCAACGCATGTACATGATCAATTGCAAATCGGCGGCCGACACCTGATCGCCGAGCAGGTAAGGTCCGCGCGTTGCAAGATGATTGTCGATCAGGGTCCATACACCCTCGATGCGCGCCTGTAAGGCGGCACGCACGGCCAGCGGATGCTCCGCCGCTCCGAGGTCTGGGGGGTAAAACCAATGGCGAAAGTTGGCACCGAGTGCATTGCTCAGAAACACGAGCCACTGAAACCAATGGTTGCGCGAAGGAGTTCCCGGCAAGGGCGCCAGTCGGGCCTCGGGGTGACGGTCGGCCAGCATCATCAGCAAAGCAGCGGATTCGGTATGGGGTTGGCCGTCGATGACTAGCGTTGGAACCTGGCCCAGCGGATTCAGGCGCAGATATGTTTCGTTGCGCTGCGCTTGCTGCTCGAAATCCACCCGTTCAAGGCGAA
Source organism: Lysobacterales bacterium (assembly GCA_041746335.1). Classification (GTDB taxonomy): domain Bacteria; phylum Pseudomonadota; class Gammaproteobacteria; order Xanthomonadales; family SZUA-36; genus JAWXBM01. The sequence continues at coordinate 6,392 of JBGTHE010000412.1, forward strand.
ACGGCACGCCGATCTCAAGCAACGCCAGGTGCACAGCCATGCTGGCGGTGCCGGGAGAGTAATAGAGCGTGTACATTTCAGCTGGCGTTGGCATCGTCCCCATTCTAGCCGTTGATGAACGAATCGCAAGGTTCTCAGGGATCACCAACTCAGAAATTGATACCTGATGCTTTTTTTACTCTGTCCCTTTACTCTGACCCCACGACCTCATCGCTTTCCTCCTCTTCTCTGCGAGTTGCATCCAGGTATTGCTGCTGATCGCCATAGTAGTCATCGATCGCGTGCTCCGATGACAATGGACTCAGGTAGTACTCTACCGTCAGACCTTCTCTGTTCATGGCGAGACCCGTCAGGCAAGCTTTTATGATATAGACGCTGTTGAGTGTGGTGGCATAAGTGGGGTCAAGGGAGGGGTGCAGTTCCACCAGGTCGAATCCAACCACATTGGATTCGGCACACAGGCGGCGCACGATGGCAATGCCCTCGCGCATGGTAAGACCGCCGGGTACCGGGGTGCCGGTGGCAACCGTATGGGCTGGGTCCAACACGTCAATGTCGAATGAAATGTGAATCTTGCGGCCTTCCTCTTTGGCCTCCGCAAGAACCCGCTCCAGCACGGCTGGCCAACCCCGGCGCTCGATTTCGGCCATGGTGTGATAGCGCATACCCTGTTCCCGCATCCATTCAAATCCCGATTTATCGGGCCCGGATGCGCGCAAACCCACCTGGATAAAGTCAGCCGCCCGCACGTGGCCCTCGTTGATCAGTCGGTACACCGGGTAACCATGATCGATCAGGTGGCTGTTCTCACCCCACCAGGCATCATAATGAGAATCGAAATGGATCACGGAAACCTTTTCCTTTCCGTAAACGTCTGCCAGTGCCGCCACATTGGGATATTCCAGCGAGTGATCGCCACCTACAACCATGGGTACCACTCCAACACGGGCAATCTCCCTGACGGTTTCGCGGACATGTTGCATGGAGCGCTCTGTGCTGTTGTTGTCGATCGCAACGTCGCCGTAGTCAACAATATTCAGGACTTCTGAAGCATCAACCTGCACGTACTGATCGAGGCTGCCCATGGGCCAGCCCAGCAAACGCAGTCTTGCCGTGGCCTGTTCACCCGAGTCCCGCCAACCTGAACCCATATTGAGTGGCGCACCGAGAATGGCAACATCAACCTCTCCGGCAACCAGGTCTGCGGGTGTCAGCGCCAGGGGATGACCGCCGAATGTCCTGGGGCCCCCATTACCGTTATAACGGCCAAGTTCGATGGGCCCGGGTTCGCGTTCCGGATCCATGGATCGCGGGCGTTTCAGGCGCCAGGCATTGAATTCCGGCGAGCCGGTGTTGAGCGGAATGTTGGGTGCATCGCGGCCTTCAACATAACGCTTTCGGTCGATCACGAACTGAATCGCCTGCACCCATTCCCTGACTTCTTCCGGCGAGCGTTTTTC
>JBGTHE010000413.1:0-3707 GCA_041746335.1 Lysobacterales bacterium
GTATCGCGTGGACCTCGACTGCCAGTAATGGCCGTTTTAAGTTATTCACCGGCACGCTTGAGGGTGAGCCAGGCAAACAGAGCCTTCAGGGTAAGCCCTTGCTGCCTGATCGCCGCTCTCCAGTGGATCGTTACTACTACAGTGATTTTGATCATGAACTCAGCCCCACCTGGTCCCCAAATGGTGAGGAGATTATTTATGTCTCCAATCCGAATGTGATTTACGGCACCGGCGGATTGTGGCGTGCGCGGCTGGACGGGCAGGGTGAGGCGGTGCTGGTGCGCGATGAAGAAACCAGCTGGCGGGCCCGGCCGGATTGGTCATCAGATAGAAAGCGTCTGGCTTACTCCTCTTACCTCGGCCGTCAATGGCATCAGTTATGGGTAACTACCGCAGCGTTTGAAGGCGACCCTTTTCCTCTGACTTACGGTGAATTTGATGTCACCGGCATACGCTGGTCACCGGACACTACCCGACTGGCTTATGTTTCCAATGAGAACTACAACACGCAAATATGGATACAGGATGCGGTCAGTGGCAAAAAGCAGCCGTTGGAAATCACCTCCCGGATTTACCGGGAACAACAGGCGCAACTCGTGCTGCAAGTGGTGGACAGTAATGGCGAGCCTTTGCCCGCGCGACTATCCGTGACGGGTAGTGATGGCCGCAGCTATGCACCGGATTCGGCCCGCATCCATGCTGATGATGGTTTTGACCGCAGCCAAATGAGCGAGGAAGTGCACTATTTCCACGTCGCCAACCAGGCTGTGCAAGTGATGGTGCCAGCTGGGAAAACCGAAATTACCGTATGGCGCGGGCTTGAGAACAGAGTTATCCATGATTCCATCAAACTGGAAATGGGCGAAACGGCTTACCACAACATAATCCTGCAGCCTTTGGATTTGCCGGAAGGCTGGTCATCTCAATGGCAAAGTGGCGATCTACATGTGCACATGAACTATGCCGGTACCTATCGCAATCATCCTGCTGATCTGGTTGGTCAAGGAGAGGCGGAAGACCTCGATCTCCAGTTCAACCTGATCGTTAACAAGGAACAGCGGATACCCGATATCGGATATTTCTCACCCGAACCCGATGCAGCTTCAACTGCACGTTCGGTGCTTTTGCATGGCCAGGAATTCCACACCAGCTACTGGGGCCATATGGGCATGCTGGATTTGCAGGACCATCTGCTGATCCCCGATTACTCGGCCTACCCAAACACTGCAGCTGCCAGTATTCACCCCGACAACATTACCGCCGCTGATCTGGCCAGGCAGCAGTCGGCTGTGGTGGGATATGTTCACCCCTTTGATAAGGCACCGGACCCTGAAACGGACGGAAATTTGACCAATGCTCTGCCGGTGAACGCGGCTTTGGGCAAGATGGATTATCTCGAAGTGGTGGGGTTCAGCAATCACATCGAAACCGCGTCCGTCTGGCACCGCTTGTTGAATTGCGGCCTGCGTCCGGTGGCAGCAGCAGGAACAGATGCCATGGCTAATTATGCCTCCCTGCGTGGGCCGGTGGGATTGACCCGGGTATATGTGGATACAGGATCTGATTTCAATTTCGCATCTGCTACTGCAGCAGAGCGTAAAGCTGCCTGGCTTGAAGGTTTGCGCGCGGGCAAAACCATGGCTACCAATGGTCCATTGTTGGGAATTGAGTTGGCGGGGCAGGGTCCTGGGAGTGAAATAAAGCTACAGGCTGGACAAAGCCTCGATTACAGCGGATTCATGCGCTCAGTCGTCACCATGGATCATCTGGAAGTTGTGGTGAATGGCAAAGTGGTGCGTAACATCGACTTGGGTAAAGATCGCAGCGCGGCTGATTTTAAAGGCAGTCTTGACGTCCAGGAGAGCTCCTGGGTTTTACTACGCTCCTGGAGCGATCAACCTTCACCCGATGTGCTGGATATCTACCCTTATGCCACCACCAACCCGGTTTTCGTGGAGGTGAAAGGTGAACCCATGCGTTCACCCGAAGATGCGGAATATTTTATGGCATGGATAGACCGGATTGTGGAGTCTGCTGAATCCCATCCGGATTACAACACCGAGGAGGAAAAGCGTGTGGTACTGCAAAATCTATCCTTGGCTCGTCAGCGCTTCGAACAGTGTCGCTAATTGCACCGGCGTAACCAAAAAAAAGGCCTGCTATGGTTTGCAGGCCTTTATTTGTATGGCTCCCCGGGTCGGATTCGAACCAACGACCTAGTGATTAACAGTCACCCGCTCTAACCAACTGAGCTACCGGGGAAGAGTTGAGGCGCGGTATTTTCGGTGCTTCAGGGGGTAGAGTCAAGGAAGAATCAGAGAATACTTCAAACAAGCGCAAAAGGCCTGCTAAATCCCAAACTTTTGTGAAAGATCAGGGGGCTCCTTCGGAGCCGAGAGCGGCTGCTACGACAGGCCAATCACAAGGGGCAAACGGAGTCACTCGTATCTGCTGCTGCTTCTCGCCGGATTCGCCCCAGATTCGAAATGACCAGTTTGCGGGCCAGCGGAGGGCCACGCATATCGCAGAAACTGATACTGCTGTTACTGCCCGGCGATGTGCCGTTGGGTAGAAATCGCACTTCGCGCCGACCACTACTGCTGCGAATCATGATCTGTTCCAGACCCGGCTCCGCAGCCAGGAGGCGCTCAATGTCCTGAAATTGTCGGTCAGCATTGAGGTCTTCAAATACCAGCCAGCCTTGATCCCAGTTACTGTCGTCGCGACAGCCGCTCGCTTCACTCCCCGGGCAGGCAACGATTTCAACATTGAAGCGCACAGCATCGTTCCTCGCCATGGCGAGGTGAGAATGCAGCGCGTGCATGGCCGCCGACATACGCTGGCGCAAACTGTAGTCCTGCAAGGCGGGCACCCCCTGCACCAGAAGTATTGCCAATATGCTGATCACGATCAGGCATTCCAGTACTGTAAAACCGGTGCCATGACCTTCTACGCTGTTAAGACCCGTGTTACACATGACCAGAGTTTGCCCATGTGACTGGCTGAAAGTAATAGCGCATTTACCTGAAATGTGTCCGAAAAACACCTGACCCCAAGTAAAGCTGTGTTTCCCAGGTTCATCGAGGTCATATTCTCCGAGACTTCTTAGAAATAATGAGAGAATCCAATTACCAAAGGGCCCGAGACGGGGCGGGTGGTATAGCTAAAAAGCCCAAAATGCAGAGATCTGTTTTGGATCTACAGACTGCCAAAACGATAACTTTCTAACTAACCCCAGACTCACCCACCGCACGCTTAATGCGCTGCACAGCGTTTTCGAGGTAATCCATGCTGGCTGCGTAAGACAATCGCAGATGCCCGGGGGCGCCAAAGGCCGAACCCGGCACGGTGGACACGCCAGCCGTTTCCATTAGCCACTCGGCCAGCTCCACATCGGTGTTCACTTCATCAATCTGGTCTATCACACCCTGGAAGGATGGAAAGGCATAAAAGGCGCCTTCGCAACTGGGGCAATCCACACCGGGAATACTGTTGAGGGCTTTGCGAAAATATTCATAGCGTTGCTGGAAAGCCTGGCGCATTTCCTCAACGCAATCCTGCTGCCCGGTGAGGGCTGCTACCGCCGCTGCCTGAGACACGGACCCGGCACAGGAGGTGCTCTGTCCCTGGACTTTACGCATAGCGGTGATCAGGTCTTCGGGGCCTGCCGCGTACCCGATACGCCATCCGGTCATGGCATACGCTTT
>JBGTHE010000414.1:0-6833 GCA_041746335.1 Lysobacterales bacterium
ACCAGTTCATCGGTACTCACCACGTGTCCGGGCCGTTCGGCGAGGTACACCAGCACCGCCATGGCTTTCGGCATCAGCTGAACTTCGCCGGCCTCCCCTTCAATCCGGTCCAGGTCGGGGCGAACCCACCATTGCCCAACCCACAGCTGCCGGGGGATTGATATTGGGTCGCTTTCCATTGCTGTTCCCCCGAGTGTAAAAGTATCGACTACGCGCGCAAAAATCTGCATTCACAACTGTCGCATGATGATAGCACTGGCCAGGTTGATCTTCGCACCGCCAAGCCAGGAGTAGTGCTCAATCAAGTGGGATGAATTACCCGACCTCTTCTAGTGGCCTGTAACAGTCAAAGTGGGAGTAGCATGGCGAAGGGATGGCGGTGACTGGTGCCGGTCTGGAGTGAGGCCGATAGCCATAGCTATCGGTCGAATGAAGACCCAGCCAGGTGCCGTCAGACCGAGCCAGGCGCCCCCAGTTTGGCTGTTACAGGCCACTAGTACCGAAAACCCAGCTGGATTCCTGCATACCCGTTCCGCTCGGGCGCTGGCTCATAATAGCGGCCGAAGGCGGCATTGACCCGGATATTGCCGTTGTAGGATTCGTCGAACAGGTTGTAGATTCCTGCATAAGGCTCGAAGGTCCAGTTGTCGCCTTCACGCCGATAGCCGATGCGCAGATTGGAGACCAGGTAAGCATCGGTCTCGACTGTATTGGCATTGTTGGCTTGCAGGGAACCCACGTACAGCGCGTCCCAACCAGCGAATAATCCACTGTCGTGCTGCCAGGCGAGATCCAGCATGAGCTGATGCTCCGGCACGCCGGGTATGGTGTTACCGGCGTAATTGGTACCCGCCTCGATAAATTCATCGTAAATCAGTTCCAGCCAAGTGTAACTCAGGCTGGCCGTCAGGCCTTTCGTCAATTCCAGACGGGTAGCCGCTTCCAAACCCTGGTGGGTGGAACTGCCGGCATTGCGAAAAAAGGCCTGGCCTGAGCCGGTCAGCTCGAATGGCACAATCTCATCGTTTACATCAATGTGGAAAACGGCCAGCTCGTATTGCCATTCGGGCCTTATCAGTCCACGTAAACCGATTTCATAATTGGTGGCTTGTTGCGGTTCCAGGTTTTGGTTGAAGCCAGTGGGCCCATCGGGATTGGCCAGTTCGCTGATGGCCGGTGGATCAAAAGCGGTGGAGATATTGCCATACCAGTTCCATTGATCATTTCGTGCGTAAACCAAACCGACCATGGGGCTGAACTGGCTGAAGTCGGATTGGCCTGAAGACGTACCCAGCCGATCACGCACTTCGTATTCCATTTGATCTAGTCGCGCACCGAGCGTCAGAGTCCATTGCGGCCTGAAGCCCCACGCGTTCTCGATGAAGAGAGCCCGGGCATCGACGTCTTCATCCTGCCGCGTGGTCAGCGCGCCCAACTGCCCGAGATTATTGATGTAGCGTTCCCTGAGATCGCGCTGCGCGTCCACCTCCAGCCCAAACACCAACTGATTACGGCGGCCCATCCCCAGTTCCCGTGATCCGCTCCATTGGGCACTCAACCCTCCTGCTTCCCGCGCAAGGTCAACACTACCGCCCTGGCCATTGGCATTGATATTGAAGGGCAGCCGGTTCACCAGGTTTCGTGAAACGCCGTAGGCTCGAAAAAGAAACTCGCTGTTACCCGACAAAGGCTTGCGCCAGGCCAGCCCCAGTTGTTGCTGATCCAGCGCTTCACCGGTATCGAATAGCAGATTTCGCGGTGCGGCTTGTCGTGGATTGGCCTTCACTTCTGCCGCGGTGAGTGCGCCGGGATCATCGGCGCGCGGAGAGTCCACGGCATTGAGTACCATCGTCAGGCTGGCACCGTCAGCAAAGTCGTAGCGGAATTTGCTGTTGAACAGAGTCTGTTCAAATCGCGATTGTGCGCGATAACCATCCAGCTCGGTACCCGAAATATTGGCCAAGGCATTCCAGCCACCAAACTGGCCACCCGCTTTGAGCTGAGCCCTTTGATAACCATAGGCACCGAGGCTGGCGCTTGCAGACACCGTGGGGCGGGCAGGCCCATCTTCGGTAAAAATCTGGATGACGCCGCCGCCCGATGCTCCGTAAATCGCAGAAACCGGGCCACGTATCACTTCGATTCGTTCTGCTGAACCCAGATCGATGGAATCCACATTGCCCTGCCCGTCAGGCATGGTCAGCGGTATATCATCGGCATAAATCTTGATGCCACGAATTCCGAAATTGGCCCTGGCGCCGAAGCCGCGTATGGAAATGCGCAAATCCTGTGCAAAGTTGTAGCGATTCTGGAAAAACAGGCCCGGCACTACGGCCAGGGCTTCGTCCAGGCCCAGGGCCTGCCGCCCTGCATGTATCTGCCGGGCATCGATCCTGGACCCAGCCACCGGCAGTTGCAGCCAGTCGGTGGGAATGCGGGTAGCGCTGACTATGACTTCTTCCAATTCTGCAGTCGTCGATTGTGCAATCGCCGCTGACCAGGGCGCACAGCAGAGCAACAGGGCCATCAACCCCACAGGAAAGCAACTCGAAATATGAATGCGCCTCGCGATCGTCATATTGAATTGAATCGGGTCCGTATGTCATTGGGTGCTGCCGGATTGGGCACTATACTGGTAACATTGCCTCATATCGAATGCCAATCAATTTCTGGCACCTGAGCTCAAATCAGGTGCATTTTCCCCGGGACAGAATTTACTTCCAAACTCAACGAACTCTCAAGCGAGCCTGATATGCCAAACACTTTGACCCAGGTGCAGCTGGCTGCGCCCTATTTGATCCTGATCGGTGAGCAGGACGACCCCACTTATGCCAAAACCGGTTTCGGCGTTGTTCAGTGGCGGCCGGAACTGGTCGCCGGCCAGATCCGCTTTCCCGGTTGCAGGGTCGATCTCGGTGTGCCCGACATGACAGTTGATGAAGCCGTGGATGCAGGCGTTCGCAGTTTGCTGATCGGTGTGGCTCCGGTCGGTGGAGCCATTCCGGAAAGCTGGTGGGAGATCATCGAGCACGCTGCGAGATCAGGCCTTGATATCGTCAGTGGTCTGCACATCAAACTGAATGACCGGGACAGCCTGGTAGCCATTGCCAAGTCGGTGGGATCGCGGCTGATCGATGTGCGCACGCCCCCAAAGAATTTGCCGGTCGGGAATGGTAAAAAACGGAAGGGCCGCCGTGTATTGATGGTGGGCACCGATTGCGCCATCGGCAAGAAGTACACCGCGTTAGCATTAACAAAGGCCATGCAAGAAGTGGGCATGAAAGCCACGTTCCGGGCGACCGGCCAGACCGGCATCATGATTGCCGGTGAAGGTGTACCGATTGATGCGGTTATCGCGGATTTCATTTCCGGGGCAGCAGAAATATTGTCACCTGACAATGATCCTGACCACTGGGATGTGATCGAAGGCCAGGGCTCGCTTTTCCATCCTGGTTACTCGGGAGTGAGTCTGGGTTTACTGCACGGCTCTCAGCCCGATGGCTTTGTGCTTTGTCATGATGCCACTCGCAAAGTGGTATCGGGATTTGAGCATTTCCCGCTACCCTCTATTACCGAATGCATAGATTTGCATGTGCACGCCGGAAAACGCACCAATCCGGCCATACGCTGTGTCGGTATCAGCGTGAATACTTCTGCTTTGAAGGGCGAAGCCCGAACAAACTATCTTGCGCAACTGCAGGCTGAGCATGGTTTGCCCTGCGTTGACCCGCTGATCGATGGCTGCGACGCCATTGTCCGGCACATCCGCCAGGAATTCGGAGCATAAGCGAATGAAATTCAGTGCAAATATTGAAGAATGGGAAATGAAGCAGCCCTTTCGCATTACCGGGGTGGTGTGGACTCACTCCCGCGGACTGGTGGTGCAACTGGGCATGAATGGAAAGATCGGTCGCGGTGAAGCACAGGGGGTTTATTACCTGGATGAAACCGTTGAATCCATGCTGGCCCAGGTGGACGCAGTAGCTGATCAGATTCGTCGCGGCATCAGTCGGGAGGCTTTGCAGGATTTGCTGCCACCTGGCGGCGCGCGCAACGCGGTTGACTGTGCCCTGTGGGATCTTGAATGCAAACTCGCCGGCAAAACCATCTGGCAGTTGACCGGCATCGCCCCAAAACCCGTTATAACGGTATTCACGATTGGCCTTGAGGATACGGCGGAAGCCATGGCCGCCAAAGCGGCAGCTGCCAAAGATGCACCCGTACTCAAAATCAAACTGGATGGGCACCAGCCTTATGAAAAGCTGGCAGCGATTCGGGCTGTGCGTCCGGATGTGCAACTGGTTGTGGATGCCAACCAGGGCTGGAATTTCGACTTGTTAAAAGAAGTGTTGCCCAAATGTGCCGGACTCAATCTGGGCATGATTGAACAACCGCTGCCGCGCGGCGACGATGCCGAACTGGAAGGGTTCGAATCGCCCATTATCCTGGCGGCAGATGAATCCTGTTTGCATACCGGCGAACTGGAACAGGCGGCCCGTCGTTACAGCATGATCAATATCAAGCTGGACAAAACCGGCGGGCTTACTGAGGCACTGGCTTTGGCCAAAGCGGCGCGCGCCAAGGGTTGCAAACTGATGATCGGCAATATGACGGGCACTTCATTAGGCATGGCGCCCTCTTTTGTGGTGGCCCAACTCTGTGACTTTGTGGATATAGACGGACCGCTGTTGCTCAAGCATGATCACGTCAATGGCCTGCAATATCATAAAGGCCAGGCCGAGGTTTTCGAACCTTCATTCTGGGGCTGATCGATGGAGTCATGTCATGCTCAGCATGGCAAAATTGTGTTATGGCGATTTCAGAAACCTGTAAAACAGCAGAGTCAGCATTTTATATTTCGTGTCTTGCTGTTCTGCTGCTATCCGGCTGCACCGTGCCCTATATGCGGGTGGATCCGCAACTCAGCGCACAAGCGCCCGCCCTATCCGTGCAGGGACGCCAGGGCTGGTTGATCAACCAGGAATTGTCTTTCGGAGACTACTCCAGCAGCCCGGTAAAACGCAGCTGGACCAAAGGCTACAACATTCCTTTCATCGTCCGCTTCAGCGGTGCCAAGGAAAAGCTCGGTTTCAGCATGCAAAACTCCGCAGGCGACAAAGCCGAATTGTTTTGCCTGGGCAAATTGCGTGAAATCGACCTGCCGGTGCTGAACAAGGCATTCGAAGTTAACCTGAAAACCACGGATGCCTTTACCTGCGCCATCTCTTCGGCGGATCAGTCTTTTGAATTTTACAGTGAAAACCTGAACCAGAATCCACGGTTCAACGCACCAACAGGCCAACTTAAAGGGCCAGGCGTGGAACTGAGTATTCGCCCGGTGGGCTCACTCGAAGGAGGCCAGTCTTCCTGGAGCACCACAGCATTGGGCTACGAATTGCTCGCTGATGGCCAAGTGTTGGCAGCGGTGGAAACATTGAATGATGGCCGGGTGTGGATCGGTCCGGAGCTATCGGTTCATCAGCAATTGTTGGCTGCCAGCGTGGCAGCCGCGTTGTTGCTCAGAAGCTCACTCGCAGAGCATAACGACGATTTATTGTGAACTCTGTCCTGCTTATGCCGCTTCCGTTTTAGGCACAACAGTTCTCTCAATCTCCTTACCTGCTGTTAGCTCCGCAACCCGCAGTTCGTAGGTCTTCTGCAAGTTCATCCAGAAATCTGCAGTGGTACCGAGATAACGCGAAAGCCGCAGTGCCGTATCAGCTGTAATGCCACGTTGGCCATTGAGAATGGCGGTAATCCGGTTTCCTGGCACGCCCAACTCTGTCGCAAGGAAGTTTGCTGACATTTCCAGCTCTTCCAGTTCTTCCCGTAATATTTCGCCAGGATGAACTGGTCGCATTCCATTTTTGATACTCATATTCCCTGGCTCATTCAGTGGTAGTCGACAATCTCGACATCAAAGGGACCATCTTCCCTCCATCGAAAACAGATACGCCATTGCTTATTGATTCGTATGCTGTATTGGCTCTTGCGATCACCTGACAACAACTCCAGTCGATTGCTTCTCAGGTTTGCCAAGTCCTTTAGTATTTCGGCGCTGTTAAGAATCGTAAGACGACGCGCTGCCTGTTCAGCAATACCCCGAAATTCCCGGACATTGATGCCTTCAAAAAATTGCTGGGTCTTCCGGTCTTTGAACCCCCGGATCATGGAAGGAAGTTATCAGCATTTACCAGATACGTAAAGCGTATTATAGGCCCTCTTCGCCTCACAAAAACCCGACGCACACGGCGCGAAACGTAGTGGTAGTTGTGTGTGCTGTGCGGGGACACGAGGCGATAGCGAGCTGTTGGCATGCAATCACGATATGCGGTGGGCTATCGCAGTGACAGTCGATAATTGGCTTTTATTCTGTAGGATATTTGCTGAGTGATGAGTGTCTTTACTTTTAAACGTATTTCAATCCACGCGCCCGTACGGGGCGCGACGGTATATCAATTCCGTACTCAGCAGACCGCATCTGTTTCAATCCACGCGCCCGTACGGGGCGCGACACAGCTTTGCTATTCCGTTCTTATCGGTTATCCAGTTTCAATCCACGCGCCCGTACGGGGCGCGACCACGGCCGGTTTGCACGGCGCTGGCGAACTCGGAGTTTCAATCCACGCGCCCGTACGGGGCGCGACCCAAACCTTCCTTGCATGCACTTCGCTGACAGTCGTTTCAATCCACGCGCCCGTACGGGGCGCGACGGTATCTATTTCGATCTTGACAGAGGCGGCGAAGGTTTCAATCCACGCGCCCGTACGGGGCGCGACCGCCAATGAAATGCAGATGCTTGGCGGCAAGGGTGTTTCAATCCACGCGCCCGT
>JBGTHE010000415.1:0-5992 GCA_041746335.1 Lysobacterales bacterium
AAACCTGTGCGCCGTCGCACAATCAATGCGCTTTGTGCTGTGCCAGACGAATCCAGGTATCCACCACCGTATCCGGATTTAGTGACATGCTTTCTATGCCCTGATCCAGCAGCCATTCCGCCAGGTCCGGGTGATCTGAAGGGCCCTGGCCGCAGATACCCACATACTTGCCGCGTTTACGGCAGGCCTGAATCGCCATCGACAGCAGCGCCTTTACGGCCTCATTACGTTCATCAAACAGATGTGCAATTAATCCTGAATCGCGGTCCAGGCCCAGGGTGAGCTGCGTCAGATCATTGGAACCAATGGAAAAGCCGTCAAAAATATCCAGGAACTGATCAGCCAACAAAGCATTGGAGGGAAGCTCACACATCATGATGATTTTCAAGCCGTGCTTGCCTTGTTCGAGTCCAAACTCTTTCATGACCTGGATCACACCACGCCCTTCTTCGGGTGTACGCACAAACGGAATCATGGCCCAGACATTATCCAGCCCCATTTGCTCACGAACCTTTCGCATGGCCTTGCATTCAAGCTCGAAACAATCCCTAAACTCGCTGGAGACAAAACGCGAGGCGCCCCGAAAACCCAGCATGGGGTTTTCTTCTTGCGGTTCATATTCGCGACCACCCACCAGGTTGGCGTATTCGTTGGATTTGAAATCCGACAAACGGACGATCACCGGCTTGGGTGCAAAAGCCGCAGCGATGGTCGCAATGCCTTCAGCCAGCCGATCCACGTAAAAACTCACCGGGTCAGCGTAGCCAGCAACTTTGCGCTGAACCTCACTACGGGTCTCGCCTTTCAGCTGATCAAAATTCAGCAAAGCCTTGGGGTGCACGCCGATCATGCGGTTGATGATGAACTCAAGCCGCGCCAGGCCCACCCCCGCGTTTGGAATTTGTGAGAAGTCGAAAGCGCGATCCGGGTTGCCCACATTCATCATGATCTTGAGGGGAGGTTCCGGCAGTTTCTGCATATCATCCGTTTGCACCTCAAAATCCAGCAGGCCGGCGTATACAAAACCACTGTCACCCTCCGCGCAGGACACGGTAACTTCTTGTCCCGTCTCAATGGCACGGGTGGCGTTACCGCAACCCACTACAGCAGGTATGCCGAGCTCACGCGCAATAATGGCCGCATGACAGGTTCGGCCACCGCGATTGGTCACGATAGCTGCAGCACGCTTCATGATGGGCTCCCAGTCCGGATCGGTCATGTCGGTGACCAGAACATCGCCCGCTCCCACCTGATCCATATCAGCAACAGAGCGCACCACACGCGCCACACCTGATCCGATTTTATGGCCTATGCTGCGACCCTCGCAGATCGCATTGCCTTCCTGCAACAGGCGATAGCGTTCCACAATGTTGCCCACACGACTGCGTACGGTTTCTGGCCTCGCCTGAACGATATACAGCTTACCGGTCTCGCCATCCTTGGCCCACTCAATATCCATAGGCTTGCCGTAATGTTTTTCGATCGTGACAGCCTGCTTGGCCAATTCCTTCACTTCTTCATCGTTGATGGAAAATTGCAGTTGCCGATCGGGTTCAACTTTGCGCGTTTCCACACCACCACCGGCAGACTGGCCATAAACCATCTCTATGGCCTTGGTTCCCCGATTGCGCCGCAATACGGGATCATGTCCGGACGCCAGAGTGGGCTTGTACACATAGAATTCGTCCGGGTTAACCGCTCCCTGCACCACGGTTTCGCCCAGACCAAAGGAGGAAGTAATAAACACCGCCTCACGAAAACCCGATTCGGTGTCCAGGGTAAATATCACGCCGCTGGCAGCCAGGTCCGAACGGACCATCAACTGGATGCCGGCAGACAGGGCTACATCCGCATGCACAAATCCCTGGTGCACGCGATAGGCAATGGCTCTGTCGTTGTACAAGGAAGCAAAAACCTCATGTATGCGCGCTTTCACCGGCTCGATTCCCCGCACGTTCAGAAAGGTTTCCTGCTGGCCGGCAAAGGATGCATCAGGCAAATCCTCTGCAGTGGCGGAAGAGCGCACGGCAACTGCCGGTTCAATCCCCAGCTTTTCACATAACTGACTCCAGGCTTGTTCGATGGCCTGGTCAAAGTCCGCCTGGAATGGTGTTTCCAAAACCCAGCTGCGAATGCGTCTGCCAGCGTCTGTCAGGGCGGACAGATTATCAACGTCGAGGCCAGCCAGTAATCCGTTGATTCGTTCGGCCAGACCGGACTGCGCCAGGAACTCGCGAAAGGCATCGGCGGTGGTGACAAATCCACCTGGTACCGAAACACCCAGATTCGCCAGTTGGCTGATCATTTCGCCCAGAGAAGCGTTTTTGCCGCCGACCTGATCCAGGTCGTGCATGCCCAGGCTATCCAACCATTTGATATAGTGAGTCAACTGAGTATTCCTTTCGCCAGATTTCAATGGTTATACCAAGCCGATGATTTCCAGGTCTTCCATCGGCAAAACAATCCTGCATTTTACAGGGGCATAACATGCATCGCACGGTGTTCTTTATTTCCGATGGTACGGGCATCACCACCGAGACCCTGGGGCATTCATTGCTGACCCAGTTTCCCAGTATTGAATTCCGGCAGATACGCATTCCCTTCGTCGGTGATGAAGCCAAAGCGAGGCAGGCGGTGGAGCAGATCAATCGCTGCTCACTGGAAGACGGTGCAGCACCGATTGTGTTCAACTCTATCGTCGATGAATCGATCAGCGCTATCGTGCAATCGAGCTCGGCGGTAACTTTAGATCTTTTCGCGGCCTTCCTCGACCGGTTGGAAACGGCTCTGGGCGTCAAGCGCCACGCCTCCGTGGGCCAGGCGCACGGCGTGGTCAATCCCAAGCGCTACGATGAACGTATGGAAGCCACCAACTACGCCCTGACCCACGATGATGGCATCAGCACCAGCTACGACACGGCTGATCTCATATTGGTGGGCGTATCGCGTTCTGGCAAGACGCCCACTTGTCTCTACATGGCCCTGCATTTCGGTGTGAAGGCAGCCAACTATCCGCTGACTGAAACTGACCTCGAGCGGCAGACTTTGCCCGAGTTCCTGCGCAGACAGAAAACCCGTATAGCCGGACTGACCATCGATGCAGACCGTCTCAGCCAGATCCGCGAAACCCGGCGACCCGACAGCAAGTATGCATCCGTCAAGCAATGTCACTGGGAGGTCGATGCTGCAGAAAGCCTGATGCGCATGTCCGGTGTACCGGTATTCAACACTACCCACAGCTCCATTGAAGAAATTGGCAGCCGGGTGCTCGCACATCTGGGCCTGCAACGCAAAATGTTCTGACGTCTGAAAAGGCTGAACCGCACAAACCGTATGTTATGCTTTTCACATGGTCTCATTCAGTCAAACTGGAAATTTCATGTTGCGCCCGAAGTTGCGGCGCCTGCAGGATTTGCAGGAGGACATCTATCGCCAGCTGCAGCTGTTGATTCCGGATGAAGTAACTTATTTCGACAACCTCTGTTCGCGGGTACATGGCTCACCGCTGCTCAGGCTCCAGGTGCTTGAGCGCCATCACTACACCAGTTTTTTTCGCCTGACCTATGAGTTCAGGGCGGATGAAGAAGTGAATTTCGCACCCGATGCCCATATTCGTTACTACCACGATGCACGCCTCGCTGAGGCTACCTCGTTCGATTGCGCACAAGCCTGCCGACGCAGTAATTTTCCGGCCTTTCCCAATCGGCAGGCCATGCAAAAAGCCTGGCGCGAAAATCGCGCACTGGATCGCTGGCTGAGTTACCTGTTGCATCAAGGGCACAGCGTGGAAACCATGAAAGGCAGCTCGCAACCCGAGCCGGCTACCAACAGGCATGCCATCAAGGTTACTGCAGCTTGAATTTGGCATTGACTTCACAGGCCGTAGACATTACGATGCTGCGGCTTTCGCGGGGCTATAGCTCAGCTGGGAGAGCGCTACAATGGCATTGTAGAGGTCGGCGGTTCGATCCCGCCTAGCTCCACCACTCAATGTCCCCTTCGTCTAGAGGCCTAGGACACCGCCCTTTCACGGCGGCGACAGGGGTTCGAATCCCCTAGGGGACGCCAGTCCCGTAACGACAGTGAAAGAGTCGTTACAGCAAAACAGCCACCGCAAGGTGGCTTTTTTGTATGCGTCACCTCTATAGGGGATGAGAACCCCTCGTCGAGCGTAGCTCGACTGGGTTCGACAAATCGGCAGGACTGCCGATTTGGACGCGCGAGCCCAGAAATTTTCCTCTTGCATCACCACTTCCAAGCGAGCGACCCGCAGGGCGAGGGTCAGGATGGCCCGAGTGAATCCCCTAGGGGACGCCAAGTCCCGTATCGATAGTGATAGAATCGATACGACATCAAAACCACCGCAAGGTGGTTTTTTTGTTTGGACGGGTATGGATCCCGGATCACGCGCTTCGCGCTGTCCGGGATGACGAGGAAAGGTTGGAACCACACCCACGCCTCATCCCAGCTACCATCGACTTCGTCATCCCAGCCTACCATCCGCGCCGTCTTCCGGGCCTAACCTTATCCACGTCGTCCAGGACTATCTCCTCGCCGTCATCCCGGCCTCCTTCTCGCCCGTCATCCCGCCTACTTCTAGGCGTCATCCCCGCCTCCTTCTAGGCCGTCATCCCGGCCTCCTTCCAGGCCGTCATCCCGGCCTCCTTCTAGGCCGTCATCCGGCCTCCTTCTAGGCCGTCATCCCGGCCCGCGAGCCGGGATCCATTTGTTACCCCGGATCCGGTCCGGGCAGACCGTTAGGGTTAGCTGTCCGCCTTAGTCGATCCGTATCCTTTTCCAGCAACCGTATCGCCGCGGGAGCCACCCGATCCGGGCCCAATAGCGTCCATGGGTCCAAATGCTCCGGCATTTCCTGCTGGAAAATTTCCCAATAGATTTCGTGACTGACCCGATAATTGGCCGCAGCGTGCGCCGAAGGGCTGTCAGCCACACCATTATTCGCAAACTGCCGCAGGGTGCTGGAGACCAGATTTCCGGCATAGGCCAATTCGGTAAGCTTGGCGCGATATTCCAGCTCAGTCTCTGACAGGCCGGGAAACTCCCTGAAATCCACCAGATGCCGTGTTTCGTGTTTCAGCCAGTGCACCATGAACGCTTCTGAATTCAAATCGTAAGACCAGCACAAACAGAACAGGCGCTCCGCGGTGGCCCAGCCACTGGTGGTGTTGAGATCCAGCGACGCGAAATGCTGCCACCCCTGCACCAGGGTTTGTTCCATCAGGGTGACCTCAACATTTTCTTCAATATCAGTGAGCTCAACCACGTATAGGCGAATTTCGTGTTGATCCCAGATGAACAGATCACGCCAGGGCGGGGTTTGCCCCAGCGAGCTTCCCAGATTTCGTGCAGTCAGTGCCTGCTGCAACTGGACAAACACATCTTTACCGGGCTCAAAGGGCGGGTATTCCCGGCGCAAAAGGGCCTGCAGCTCAGTTTGCAGTTTTTTTTCGGCCTCTTCCGGATTCAGAGAGTGGGTTAGCGCTTCGCGCCAGTAGTCCCGGTAGATCGCGATTGTGGAATTGGCCAGGGCGGAGTCGCTGCTTTGGCTGTACTGTTCAGTATTCTCCGAAAAACGCGCCCGGTATTGCCGCAATAGCGTGAGGCTGAGCTCATCCAACATGGCTTCGTCCAGATGGGCCGTCAGTTGTTCAACCGCTCTCAAATCTCCGGTCATGGCACCCATTTGCAACCGAAGGAGCAGTGGCGATTCCGCAGCCCCGGCAGAGTGACTCAGAACCCCCAAGGCCACCAACATCGCGGCTTTAAGGCGCGACTTGGCTGAAAAGAAGGCCATCAGGCTGTCATTAGCTCGGGGATTTCGTTTCTGCTGAAACATAAACACTTGAAGCCATTTTCAACCCAGGGGTTCGGGAACTTTTCGCAAATATTATGGTATATTCCTTAAGACATTGTTGCGCGCAGGGTTCTTTAATCTGCAATTTTAATAATAATAACCGCACCAATGATACAG
>JBGTHE010000416.1:0-6872 GCA_041746335.1 Lysobacterales bacterium
CGGCAAGCGCACCGTCTTTCCCCTGGCGGTGAGCGGCGTCCACTATTTTGCTTCTTATCCTGCGCTCATGGCTGCGCTCCAGGCAGCTGCGCAACCGCCCGTGTTGTATGCCATGCGCGAGCAGGATGACTCTGGCATTACTCATACCCTGGTGCTACGCAGGGAGCCTGGCCCGGTCGAACTGTTCCCGAGTGTGGCTGGCTGCGACATTGCGGTGCGTGAAGCCGTGACCGGTTTCCAACAGGTGGCGGTAACCCTGGTGCTGGAGACCGCAACTGGGTTGCGCCATCCATTCACCGTCACCCACGTCAGCCAGCGGGCGGAGTTTGGCACTGAAGACCTCTGCGGCAGCAATTTTATTGACCTGGCGCTCCTCCCAGCCGCGACGGATAACCCGGACGGGTACAACTTATTTTTGCTGCGCCCAGATGTGGCCGAAGAAGAAGACCGCCGGGCAGAGACGCAGAATAGAGTCGCCCTTGAAGTAAGCTATTGGCCGACCCCAGCCGTCGAGAGTCCGTTTGGCTCGCTCAACCAGGCCGGTGTCATCGGGAAACGTGTTGTCTATGCGCTGCATCCGCTCGAAGGCATTACGGGTTTGACCGACACGAACTCCGTGCTTGACACGCTTGCCACTGGGGACAAAGCGCCTCTCTTCTATGGACTGCGCAACCAGGCGGACGACGGCTATACGTTGATGGCCGTAGGCGGCTTGAGCCAATTTGCTTCTTTGTTTGTGACCACCTCGCAAACGGTCACGGTGCCGATCGATTGTACAGCGATTCCGCTGGCCGAGGCGTTTAGCGTTCCCCATTTCAATCGGATCGCGCTGACGCTGTTTTTGGAAAATGAAGCGGGCGTGCGCGTCCCTTTGCCCATTACCGGCGTTGGCTACGTCCAGCAGGCAATCGATGCCGTGGAGATATGTGTAGAGACGGAGGTCGCCTTTGCCCTCTTCCCGGCAACCGATCAGGATTACGAATTCAAGATCGTGCTCAACGATGGAGAGTTTGGCCCCCCTGGCGGTCGCCGCGGGGCAAGTTGCCGGCGCTGGCGCCATGCGCGCGGTTTCGTCTATCGTATTTTGCGCAGTTGGTGGGGCTGTTGACCGTAGCCGATAGCCGCATCACCTTCAATCGTATTGCTGAAAATAGGGTACTCTCAACCCTATAGGGGTCTGAAGTCCAACGGAACGAAAAGTTACTCTAAGAGAACAGCCAAGATCACAAGGGCTGATCCATGTGGATACTGAACGCATAAGTTTTTATCCCATCCTTCCAGGCCAAAACATTCTTGGGACTGGTCTAATCATGATCAACGCGGTGGTCGTCATCATGCAAGCTTTGAGATAGCAATCACAAAAAACTTAGTGCGGTTACTATCAGCCACTTGGGTGATTAATGTCATCAATCTGGTCAGATTTGGTATTATTCTTCTCCTGGCTCTGTTGTTTTATGGAGAAAAATGATGCACTTAGCATTTGCAGATTCTACAGCTCTATTCTCGACTGCTATTGGGTTGGTCTTGACCGCAGCCGGGCTATTCTTTAATGGTTTGCAGCTACGAATGTCGCGACGCCTTGCAAGGGGGGAATTTGTACTTCAATTCGATGAGGTGTTGGCAAAATATAACGATATAGACCGTAGACTGAAACATGGTCATAAAGACTATGGGGTACGACAACGATTGCTTCATTTTACAGCCATAAGGTATTGACAGTCACGTCCAGAGGTCATAGACGAGCTCCGGCGGCGGCTGCTCCATGTCCAAATCGTAGCGTCCGAACCGATTGATATGCTGCGTCACATAGGGGCTGAGCGCTGCCACTGCTCCGGCTTGCAGCGGATACTCCTCTTCTTGGAGATCATGCAGAACGCGGCTCAGCGAGAAGACGTTGTGGAAGATAACGCAGTTGGCGACCAGGTGGTTATATTTGATGAGCTTGCGCTGTTCCTCGCGGTCATTGGTCGCGATCGTGCCATCACCGCCAAACGCGACCCACTGTGCGAAGCCGTTGAAGGCCTCGCTCTTGTTGGTCGCCGCCTGAATCAGCGTGCGCAACGTCACGCTGCCAAGATACTGCAGTAAGAATTCGGTGCGGATCGCACGGCCTAACTCTCGAAATGCCAAGTAGAGGCGGTTCTTTTTGCTGTAGGCGCCCAGCTTACGCAGCAGCGTCGAGGCGCTAACCCGACCGGCTTTAATCGAGAGCACGACCCGCAGCATATCGGGCAGATGGGTCTGGATTAGCGGCCAGTCTAGCGTATCTGAGAACAAGGGGTCGATGTAAGTGAAGGCGGTCTGCTTGTCTGGGCGATACATGGTCAGGTTTTTCCAGTTGCGGATGCGTGGCATCAGGGTGATCCCCAACAGCGCCGCCAGACCAAAGACCGGTGTGCTTTGCGCCTGGGTATCGCCGTGGATGGTGTCAGGCTGAATGTCGGAGAGGTTCTTGAGCAGGCCGTCGAGGAGATAAACCGCTTCCCAAACTCCGCAGGGGATGAAGTGGGAGAACAAAGCGATATAGGTGTCGGAGACATGGTAGTAGCCAATCCCGCCGTAGCCGCCGTAGCGGATGTGGTACTCAGAGAGCAGATTCTGCTCGTACAGGTCCCATTTTGTGCCGTCGACGGAAGTGCTTTTACCCGTTCCCCAATGTTTGGGCAGGGCAAAGCGGTGGTAGGCATTGATGACCTCTCGAATCGCTTTATCGAGCCCCGCTTCCGTGATATGCCGCCAGTGAACCCAGGCGAGTTGCCGGCGATCAATGTTGCCCAAAGCACGCGCAGTTTGCGCTGGTCCGAGCTGACAGCCGTAGCAGAAGGTGGCGGTGAGGTAGCGTGTACGCGGATCGTCGAGCTTGGCATCATGGCCGGAGATGGGCGCAAAGAAACGGGTCCAGTGCAGCCAGTGCTCGGTGTCGCGCAGCACGTCCAGCAGGTTGGCGGGCGCCAGGCGGTCGGCGATGAGTTGTTCAAAAGCGCGCAATCCCGCGACCGCCGTCGTCTTCTCAGGTCGACGTAAAATCGGCTCGCCCTGTTCGATCCGCAGGTCGGCATTGTCCGTCGCACGGGCGACCTCACTCAGTCTGGCTTTCATGGCCATGACAAAGGCGCCGCCCTCGATGGGCAAACCGATCATCTCCCCGTAGGCAGCGATGCCCTGATGGTACTCCTCCCAGGAAAGAAGCTGGTCGCGATAATCAGCGAAGTGGGCGCTACCGAGGATGCACAAATCGCCGGCCTTCAACTCCGCCGTCAGTTGGGAGAAGACGCACACCTCGAAATGGCGACGACGCAGACGCTTGAGGGCATGCAGCCCTCGTTCGCGCAGGCGCTGCTCAGTGACCAGCAGCCACCAGGCTGCTGGCATCCAGGCGAGATCCAGATGCGGATCGTCCGGTACGGCCAGCCATTCACCCGTTCTGGCTTCGTTTTCCAGGAGAAAGCGCAGCGTCGTCTCGAACGCCCTATCCTGGGTGGTAGCCCGCAGCGAGAGCTGCCTCAACACCCGAAAAAGCGTGGCCCGATGACTCTTGTAAAAGCGCCAGAGGAAGGGAAAGTAATTGTCTCCCGCGTAAGCCATGTGCTCTTCGCAGCGTTGCAGGACGGCGTCACCCTGGTCTGGCAGCCATGTCGCCATCGCTGCCACTTTCTGCTGGGCGCTGCCTTCGCTGCGATAAGCGGTGACTAGGACGCGTAGCGTCTGGACCAGCTCATCGGTGCGCTGTTGGTTCCGGACATGATAATCGGCCAGTGCCGCCTTGCCTTTCTGATGGATGCTAGCCAGGCGTTTGATAAGCATCTCTGCCAGATCGTCCAGCACGCGCGCCGACTGCACCTTGAGGAGCGAAACGGCCAGGGTCAAACGTTTACGGGGTTCCATTTCCAGCATGCGGGCTGCATCCAGCGTTTTGGCCTCGGCAGCGAAGTGTTGGATTTTCACCGCTGGAATTCCCACAAGCACCTGCTGTCCGACTCGGTGCTTCGCCAGCCAGACTTGGCGCTCCAACCAGCGCTTAAGGTGCGTCAGGGTGGGACTTCCCGGCTCCTGCTTGAGGGTGTTCCAGGGTGTGAAACGCGAATCCCGTTCAGGGACAAGGAGGGCCTCAAGGTCGGCTTTTTCCGCAACGCTGAGTGCGGCATCCACCTGCTGGTAGAACTGGCGATAGAGGAGCGTGCGAACATGGCGTGCGCCGCGAACCAACGTGTCGAAGGCCGGCAGTTCGTACTGCTTGCGCACTAATTCCTCAATGGCAACGTTGATGAGATCGGCCAGATCCTCCTTCGTCCTGGCCGCCTCGCTGATGGCCAACAGCATCGTATGACGAGCTTCCTTGCCGAAGGGCTGAACCTGGAGCGCCTGCCGAATCAGCGGAATGTGGCGAAAACGCGTCCCCGAGACATCATAGCTGGGTAGCTCGGCGATAGCAGGGGTCGTCCCTGTGAGGGCAGCCACATGCTCGATGATGCTGCTTGGCACCTGACTCAACAGCACGAAATATCCCAGGCGCTGGAAGGTCTTGAAGAGCAGCAGAAAACCCAGATAGGCGACTGTGCCACGGGTGACCTGCTCGGCCAGCGCCAACTCGTCTGCGGTCGGGGTGTAGATCACAGCCAGATCGCGGGCGGAGACGCTACGCTTCAACCGTGGGTAGGCGGTTTCTTGGATCGTTGGCAATGAAAATGAACCTCCACAGGCGAAAGGAAACAAAGCGAGGGGTTCAGCAAAACGGTCGTTTTGCTGGTATCCACCCAGTGCACCCGAAAAACCTGCTTTGCGGGCTGCCAAGTGTCGACTATTGTACCACGAAACCGGTATACGAAATCTACGTACCGCGTAGGGTAGAATTACCCAGTTTCATGGTACCCATGCACGAACAAACGCAAAGTGAGGAGTTGTCTTCATGCTTGTTGGCTATGCCAGAGTTTCGACGAATGACCAGAACCTCGACCGTAAGCTCGATGCACTGAAGGTGGTTGGTTGTGAACGCCTTTTTACCGATACCGCGAGTGGCGCCAAGACCGCGCGGCCTGGCCTAACCGAGGCGCTCAAGGAATGTCGCACCGGCGACACACTCGTGGTCTGGAAACTCGACCGTCTGGGTCGCTCGTTGCCGCATCTGGTGGAAACGGTGCGTGACCTGGTGGCCCGCGGGAGCGGCTTCAAGAGCCTACAGGAGAATATCGACACCACGACCGCTGGCGGCAAGTTGATCTTTCCTCTCTTCGCATCCCTTGCCGAATTTGAACGGGATCTCAGCCGCGAGCGCACAAACGCAGGCCTGGCTGCAGCACGGGCGCGGGGCAGAAAGGGCGGACGCCCCAAGGGCATCATGGATGAACAAAAGCAGAAAGCCGCACTCGCCCTCAAGAACGATGCCACCTGCTCGGTTGCAGAGATCTGTCAGAGCTTAGGGATCTGTCGCAACACCTATTACAAGTATGTCCGTTTGAGTGAAAACAACCAAGGCAACCCGAACGCGAAACGCAAATCGTTATCTCGTCCGCTCGCTGGGCGCACTGGTGAAGCCAAAAACGCTTGACAAGCCACTTGTGGCTGTAAAATGAAGCAATCGTTGTCGTACCCCCACCACGCTACAAAGACATCTATGGCACGGTCAACCAGCTGCTTTATGGATTCAAACATCCCAGTCGCTATGGCGATCTCTTGCTCAAACCAAAACGCAAAATCAGTCCCCAGTACATCATTGACGACTGGGAAAATGTGCAGCGCATCCTGCTTTCCCTGGCCCTCAAAACGACTTCTCAAAACATCATCGTGAGCAAGCTCAGTGCTTTCCCGCGCACCAACAAGACCAAGCGTGCGCTCTGGGAATATGACAGTATCATCCGCAGTTTGTATCTCCTCGACTATATCGATTCTCCGCCACTCCGGCAGAATGTCCAACACGCGCTCAATCGCATCGAAAGCTATCACAAATTGCGCCGAGCTGTCTCCTATGCCCATTTTGGTCAGCTGCGTTTCAAAACTGAATACGAACAGCAGATATGGAACGAATGTAGTCGCCTCATCGCCAACTGTATCATCTACTTCAACGCTACCATCTTATCCCATCTGTTAGAGCACAAGAAGAGCAAGGGTGATAAGCAGGCACTCGATCTGTTCACCAGAATCTCTCCGGTTGCTTGGCAACATATCAACTTCCATGGTCGCTTTACCTTCAGATCCCGACCAGAAAATATCGATATGGACGCCATCATTCGGCAGTTAGCTGATCTTCACTTTATCCCTTAGTGCACCTTTTCGAGGGGATATGCAAAAACACCCATTATCCGCCAGCGCACTAATCGCCGCGCTGACTAAACCGGCCAGACCACGGGGGATCTGGCGCAATGCGCGGGTGAACTCACGATGAGCATACAGGGTCCAGCGTTTAGCCATGAACGGGTTCCAATGGGCTTACCACTTGTTGAACTTGTTCCCAAGACATGGCCTGCCCTGGGACATGCTGCATCTCGAGCGAACGTTTGTCTAAGAGCGCATTGCGCAGTTGCATCTTGAGCGCGCTTATCTCTTGCTGCTGGGCGGCAAGCCGCGCTTGGAGATCATTCCATTCTTCACCCGCGACCACGACCGCGGCGAGTGAGCTGCGTTGTAAAAGCAGCACCGGGCCGTTGACAAGTTTTTTCAACACGGCATCGTAGCTGCTGCGGAATCCGGATACTGATTCGGTTTGAATTGTACGCATCATGCTCCTATCTGTGACAATATATTGTACAACCGTCTGTAGATTCTACTCCTGCCTTTTCTGCTTGTCAACCCTGGCAGTCCGGCAGGGTTGTATTTCTGTTTGGGGGCAAGTTTCAGCCGTAGGGGCGTGCGACGCACTGGCCACAAAGAGTTTCGTT
>JBGTHE010000417.1:0-3463 GCA_041746335.1 Lysobacterales bacterium
CTGGAAGCAATCCGGGAAGCCATCACACAAGGCATGTTGCCGGTTGTCGCCTGCCTGGGAGAGAGCTCTACCGGACAGGTTATGAACATCAATGCAGACATTGCGGCACGAGAGTTGATTTGGGCTATCAAACCGCAAAAGATCATTTTCCTGACCGGCACCGGGGGCTTGCTCGACGAATCAGGGCGAGTCATTTCGGCAATCAGTCTCAAAACCGACTACGAATACCTGATCAGTCAGCCCTGGGTTCATGGAGGAATGCAACTCAAGTTGGAACAAATAGCGCAGATTCTCGGAAAGCTGCCCGATTCCGCGTCAGTTTCAATCACTTCGGTTGAGAGTCTCGCCAAGGAATTATTCACTCACCGGGGTGCTGGTACCCTGATTCGCAAAGGTGAGCAAATACTGGAACTGGACGACTTTGATGATGAAAATCGACCACTAGCTGTGGCTTTGCTGGAACAGAGTTTTTCGCGAAAATTGAAGCCGGCCTATCTGGAAGAGCTGCCTTTCGATTTTGTCTTGGTCAGTGAATCCTTTGGAGCCATGGCCCTGGTCTTGAAGGGGATTGATGGCGTGCCGTACCTGGACAAGTTTGCTGTCACACCGGAAGCTCAGGGCGCAGGACTGGGGGCAGCGGTCTGGCAAGCTTTAGTGCAGCGCTGCCCCAAGTTTTATTGGCGCTCCCGGATTGGCAACCCAATAACCCAGTGGTATTACGAACAGGCCGATGTCAGCTTTACACATGGTGGCTGGGTGGCCTTCAGTAAGGGCATACAGGACCCTAATCAGATCTGGCGCTGCCGCGAAGACAGTCTCGGACGGACTGAGAGTTGGCAGGAAAATACATCAGGAGAAACGCTACCGTGAGTATTCGGGTGGTAGTTATTGGCGCTCGGGGTTATACAGGCAGTGAATTATTGCCGTTGCTGTACCATCATCCTGAATGCAAAGTGGTGGCCATTGCGTCCACCAGCGCTGCAGGTGAGGCGCTGACCGATCACGTTGAAGGCATGGAAGGATCTGATCTGCGCTTCAGCGACATCCAACCCGATAACTTGAGAAGTTTCCCTGCTGACTTTTATGTGCTGGCACTAGCCAATGGTCAGGCTGGCGATTATGTGGCCGCTATCGACCGGCATTTCCCGGACGCAGTCGTCATCGATCTAAGTGCTGACTATCGTTTTGACACCAGCTGGAATTATGGTCAGCCGGAACGTTTTACTGAAGAGTTGCGCGGTGCCAAACGTATTTCCAATCCGGGTTGTTATGCAACGGGAGCCCAACTCGCATTGCTGCCCATTGCCGATCTCCTGACTGGCACCCCTGTCGTATTTGGCGTTTCAGGGTACAGTGGTGCAGGCAAAACCCCATCTCGCAAAAATGATCCTGAGGTGCTGAGGGATAATCTGTTGCCCTATGCATTGGCGGATCATGTACATGAACGAGAAGTGTCATTTCAATTGGGTCGGGACATTCGATTCCTCCCTCACGTTGCTTCGTTTTTTCGAGGTATTACCTTAACTGTGTCAGCAGAGCTCCATGAAACATTTACTGTTGCTGAGCTCGTTGAAATTTATCGACGGGCCTATGCATCTTTTGAGCTTATCGAGGTGCAGGCAGATATTCCGGAAGTGACCCAGGTTCGCGGTGGCCATGGAGTCATCATCGGGGGATTTACAGTAAGCAAGTCTGAGCCGCGGCGTATCGCGATAGTTTGCGTACTGGACAACCTGCTGAAAGGTGCGGCAACCCAGGCCATACAGAATATGAATCTTGCCTTCGGCTTGCCGAGGGAAACCGGATTGAGCAGGAGCGCTTTCTTGAGCGGGGTGAAGGCTGATGGCTGACTACCTCTGGCTGCCGGCTTCCGGGGTCGAGGTGGATGAAGCCATCATGAAGTTCATGGCTGGCGATGACGTGGTGCTTGATCGTGTGCTCTTTCCGCATGACATTCGAGCCACGATTGCGCATGTTCATGGCTTGCAACGAATTATTGTGCTCAGTGCGCAGGATTCTGAGCGATTGACCGAATTGTTA
Organism: Lysobacterales bacterium; assembly: GCA_041746335.1. Lineage (GTDB taxonomy): Bacteria > Pseudomonadota > Gammaproteobacteria > Xanthomonadales > SZUA-36 > JAWXBM01. The sequence goes on from JBGTHE010000417.1 coordinate 2,041, forward strand.
AAAGAGCTGCTTGAGCTCTTCAATTCAGGAGGTTTTAGTCTGGATGACCGATTTGAGGACGGTCATTCGGCCATCGAAAATTGGTTGATCCAGCAGTCGGGTGAGTTGGGTGCCAGAGTCCACACCGGACGCAGTCGCAACGACCAGGTGGCGGTCGCAACACGATTATATATGCTGGACTGTTTGAGAAAATTGGCCGGACATGAAGCCGCTATTGCTTCAACCTGCCTGGAGAAGGCCGAAGCACATGCGATGTTGCCCATGCCGGGGTATACCCACTTGCAACGAGCAGTGCCCTCTAGCGTAGGTTTGTGGTTAGCCAGCTTTGCTGAAGCCTTTACTGACAATCTGGCTTTTACCAAAGGTGTTTTTGATGTCCTGGATGCAAACCCCTTGGGAACGGCGGCAGGTTACGGTGTTAATCTTCCGCTGGATCGCAAGGGTGTTTCTGCGGAATTGAGTTTTTCCCGTTTGCAGCTTAATCCCATGGCTGCGCAGAATGCTCGCGGCAAGTACGAATTGATGGCTTTGCAGGCTGCATTGCATGCCATGCTGGATGTTCGGCGTCTGGCTTGGGATCTGAGCCTCTTCACCACATCTGAGTTTGATTTTGTGGTTTTACCAGACCCGTATATGACTGGCTCGTCCCTCATGCCGAATAAACGTAACCCGGATGTAGTCGAACTGTTGCGCGGGCGGGCAGCAGTGATTGAAGGGGCGATGGTAGAGATCCAGGCCGTGCTGAGTTTGCCTTCCGGCTACCAGAGAGATTTGCAATTGACCAAGCCAGCCTTGATACGGGGCATGGAATGTGTCTTGAAGAGTCTAAGTATCGTCCCTGCGCTGATTCAGGGAATGCGGTTCAACGCAGAGAACATGCAAGCTGCAATCACTCCCGAAATGTTTGCAACGGATATTGCTGTCTCTCTTGCAGCTTCAGGAGTGCCCTTCCGGGAGGCGTACCGGAAGGCCAAGCAGCATTTGGCAGAGCAACAGCCCTGGGGTGCGCTTGAGAGCATTGAAAAACGTGTATCTCCAGGCGCTTGCGGAGATTTGCAGTTAGAGCAGATAGGCCATCGGCTGGATGAATTGCTGTCCTTATGGTCACTCGAAAATTCCAGCAAGTGAGCTAAATTTAAGCATTTGCGAAAAAGCGCTTGACCTGTCGCCGGCAGTCTCTATAATGCGCGTCCTGCCCGGCCGATCTGTATTGTCAGGCAGACAAGCCCCCACGAAGAATTCGGAAAGTTTTGAAAAATTTTCCGAATGACGTTGACGAGTAATCTGGTTAACGTATAATGGGCGGCCCGCCCAGCACCGGGTGGTGATTCTTCTTCGATGAATCTACCGGCGCGGCGATCCGAGAGGGTTCAGCCGCGGAATATCTGTGCGGAACTGGTTGCGAAATGCGCCAGGGTTTTAC
>JBGTHE010000418.1:0-2473 GCA_041746335.1 Lysobacterales bacterium
CGCCCCAACTGTGAGTAATGTGCAGAGTGGCTGAGACTGCCCGCGTGGTGAAAGCCATCGACAAGGCCGGGGGTAAGCTGGGTGCTGAGGAATGACTTTTGCTTAGCCAGCTGGCCAGCCGCGCGGACAGTTCACTCCAGCCCGGCGCCTGCATTTCCTCATGATTTTCCAGGCGCGATTGGGTCAACAGCTCCAGCTGTGGATCATGCACAAACAGACGATCGCAGAGCAGCAGCCGGCCCTGCCCGTCCTGCAACGACGCCGAAGCGGTTGCAGTTTCAGCATTGCTTTCGGCCAGCAGGGAAATGGCAGCGGGATTCAGCAAGAGAAGATGCGTTGGCCAATCGCCCACCGGGAACAGCTTCCCACTGGCCAGGGTGCGTACCAGCGCTGCCGGGTCATTTATGGGTTCTGCGTTAACCCCCTCGAGATTGTGAAAGGGATTGAAGCGAGACTGGATGTTGCTCAGTGCAGTCAGGGCGACTGCGCCCTCTTGGTGGGCCAGTAAATCCTGCAGGAATTGCAACTGCTCAGGCTGCAAGGGACAAGCCCGGCTTAGCAGCAGCAGGTTCGCTCCTGAGTGCAGTTGCATGAACTCCGCCAGAATGTGGCCAATTCGGGCAGAATCGTGGCCAGCCGCGGGAATCCATTGCTGTGCACCCAGGGCATTGATCGTTGTTTGAGCGCTGTCCAAACCCCGGCCTCCATCGGCATCCCGAAGCCAAATCAAGGGCTTCGAGACTAGGTGCGCGCCTTCAACGGCCGAGGATTTTGCGGGAGAACGGAGTGTCATGAGCAGGCTCTTATGGCCAGGTTGGTGGCAATGCTGCAGCCAGGGTCGATAGAATACGGACGGAATCCCGCCATTATGGTCAAAGGCCTGGGTGATGTCACCCGGCAAGCTGCTACTAGGCGTTAAACTATTATGGCAAAACTGACAGCAACGCGAAGCACGGCCCCCAGAAAGCCGGCACCTGCGCCCAAACGTAGCTGGCTAGGCTTTCTGTGGCGTGTATTTCTATTGCTGGCGGGTGTCGGTGTGGGTTTGTTGGTGCCATGGACGCTCTATCTCAACCATCAGGTCACCACCGAATTCGAGGGTCGCAAATGGGACCTTCCCAGCCGGGTTTACGCCCGGCCTTTAGAGCTCTATCCTGGCCTGCGTTTGTCGCCGGTGGATCTCGAAACCGAACTGCAGGCGGCGGGTTACCGTAAGTCGGAGCAGCTGTCCAAGCCGGGCTATTACCGGGCATCGGGCCGTCAATTTGAAATTCATCGCCGTCCTTTCCGGTTCACCGAGGGACAGGAGCCTGCGCTGCGTTTCAAGCTCACCCTGAATAACGGGCAATTGAGCCAGCTCAGCGACGCCAGCAGCGGCGCGAGTATTGATCTGCTCCGAATGGAGCCTGCTGAAATTGCCTCAATCTATCCACTGCATCAGGAGGATCGCAGTCTGGTGCGGCTGGAAGATGCCCCGGTGATGCTGGTGACCGGACTGCAGGCGGTAGAAGATCGTAGCTTCAAGCATCACCCCGGCCTGGATTTACGCGGTATTGCCCGAGCTGCTTACGCCAATCTGCGCGCCAGAAAAGCGGTGCAGGGTGGCAGCACCCTGACCCAGCAATTGGTTAAGAACTACTTCCTCACTGACGAGCGCACCATGGTGCGCAAAATCAACGAAGCCATCATGGCGGTGTCGCTGGAGTGGCATTACGACAAGTCGCAAATCCTTGAGGCCTATCTGAACGAAGTGTATTTGGGGCAACAGGGCTCGTTGTCCATTCACGGTTTCGGCCGCGCCAGCACCTTCTATTTTGGCCAGCCGCTGGACCGCCTGGAATCGCATCAAATTGCCTTGCTGGTGGGAATGGTGCGCGGTGCATCGTTGTACAACCCGCGTCGCAATCCTGAGCGTGCGCTGGAGCGCCGCAACCGTGTGCTGGACATATTTGCCGAAACCGGATTGCTGACGGAGGCAGAAGCGCAACAATCAGCCAAACTTCCGCTGGATGTAACGAGTGAACCGCAAGCAGGCCATGCAAGATACAACGCCTTTATCGAGCTGGTCCGTGACCACCTGTCGCAGGTCTATCGCGAGGAAGACCTCAAAAGCGAAGGCTTGCGCATTTTCACTACTTTATCGCCCGCGGAACAGGAAAAAGCCCAGCGGGCTGTGACCGATGGCCTGAAGCAACTGCAGGAAGCGGGATTGCCGCCCGAGTTGCAGGGCTCGATGGTGCTGGCTGATGTGTCCAGTGGCGAAATCCGCGCTCTGGTGGGCGATCGTTATCCGGGCCGCGCGGGTTTCAATCGTGCTCTGCAGGCGCGTCGTCAGATTGGCTCAGTGGTCAAACCGCTGGTGTATCTGCTGGCGCTGGAGTACCCGGCAAATTACAACCTGCTCACCCTGATCGAGGATGAACCCGTGGTCTTGCGTCAGCCCGATGGTACAGATTGGAGCCCGCAAAATTTT
>JBGTHE010000419.1:0-3659 GCA_041746335.1 Lysobacterales bacterium
ATTATTACCAGCCCATTCCCATGGTGCTGCGCGGTTATGGAGCGGGTGCCGCTGTGACCGCTGCAGGCGTGTTTGGTGATCTTCTTCGCACGGTATGGCGGCCATTGGACCAGCGTTCGTGAGCCAGGCCGCATCGGCAACACACCCCACACAAGCTGTGCTGCGGGTTTACGCTCCCGCATCGGTGGGCAATGTGTCGGTGGGTTTTGATGCGCTGGGTCTGGCCTTGGCGCCAGCAGACGGCACTTTACTCGGTGACATAGTCGAGCTCAGCCCCTCAAGCGGCACTGACTGGACGTTGACCTGCCGCGGGCCCTTTGCCGAGAACCTGCCGAAAGATCCTGAGCAGAACATTGTTTTGAAATGCTGTCGATTGTTTGAACAGGAGCTCCAGCAACGAGGCAAGCCGGTGCAATTGGCCCACGTCATTCTGGAGAAGAACCTGCCCATTGGCAGTGGTCTGGGCTCCAGTGCCACCTCGGTGGTGGCAGCGCTGGAGGCGCTGAATCGCTGGCACGGCAATCCCCTCAGTTCACGCGAAATATTCCACCTGATGGCCGTGGCCGAAGGGGGAATCAGTGGCGAAGTTCATCTCGATAATATTGCGCCTTGCCTTTATGGCGGCTTGCGTTTGTGCCCGCCCTCCACTCATGCCGAATATGCCTTGCCCTGGCCGGTGCGTTGGCAAACCGTAGTGTGCTGGCCGGGTACCGAACTGGTAACGCGAGAAGCACGAGCTGTGCTACCAGAGCAATTGCCCCGCAAAACCGTGGTTAACCATGGTGCTCAATTCGCGCAGTTTATCTACGCCCTGTACACCGGCAAGACGCGACTGGCGGCTTCGTCCATGCAGGATCTGATTGCCGAGCCCTATCGGCGTAAATTACTGCCGGGTTTTGACAAAGCGCGGGAAGCGCTGCAGGCGTTGGGTGTTCTGACCGTAGGCATTTCTGGTTCAGGGCCGACGATTTTCGCCATTGCAGATGATGGGCTGGTTGCCGCGGCCGCTGCCGATTGGTTGAATCAGAATTACCGTATTAATGAACAGGGTTTTGTGCATATTTGCCGGGCCGATCTCGGCGGAGCCCGCAGCATTTAGTGTATGGCCCTGAATCAGTCCATCCTGGACTGCTCAGGACCCGGAAAACAAACAATGTGATTTTTTCTTTCCTTCATTTTCAATACGTAGCCACGCATTGAAAATGGCGACACTTCCCTGTGTCGCAGTTAGCTGCGAATCGCCGAAAATTTACCGGCCACGATAATGTCTGTTTTGCCAATGGATTTACTGACATGGATTTAATCAATATCAAACATCCTGAAGAAGCAGTCAGCTTTCGTCAGGCGGTGCTGCAAGGTTTGGGTCGTGATCAGGGTCTGTTTTTCCCGCGCTCCATCAAGCCGCTGCAAAATGTCGCTGAGCTGCTGACCCAGCCTTTTGTGCCGCGCAGCGCTGCGATACTGCACCATTTACTGGATGGTGAGCTGAGTGAAGCAGATACGCTGGAGATGGTCAGCTCTGCATTTGATTTTCCTCTGCCTGTTCGAGCCTTGAACGACCAGGTTTCAGCACTGGAACTGTTTCATGGCCCCTCACTGGCCTTCAAGGATTTTGGCGCGCGGTTTATGGCCCGCTGTCTTGCGAAATTTCGCGACCAGGGGCCTATGACCATTCTTACGGCGACGTCGGGGGATACCGGCGCGGCGGTAGCGCACGCTTACTACCGCCAGGCAGGAATTCGGGTGGTTATTCTTTATCCCAAGGGCCGCATTTCTCCCCTGCAGGAAAAGCTGTTCTGCACCCTGGGCGAGAACATTACCACCGTTGCCGTAGCCGCAGATTTCGATGCCTGCCAGGCGCTGGTCAAACAGAGTTTTGATGATGCTGAATTACGCCAGGCAATTGGCCTGAATTCTGCCAATTCCATCAACATTGCCCGTTTGCTGGCGCAGGTTTGCTATTACTTCGAAGCCGCAGCACAGTCGCTGGATGTGCGCCGCCTGGTCTTTTCAGTACCCAGCGGTAATTTCGGCAACGTGACGGCAGGCTTGCTGGCGCGCGCTTTGGGCTTGCACTATAAACGAATCATTGCAGCTACCAACGCCAATGACACCGTACCCCGGTTTTTGGCCAATGGCGAATGGGACCCCCGCGCCACTGTCAGCACTCTGACTAATGCTATGGACATTTCCAATCCGAATAATTTTCCAAGGGTGCTGGAATTGGAGCAGCGCCATGAGTTGCCTTTGTTCGGATTGCTTTCGTCCTTCTCGCTGGATGACGAACAAACCCGTCAGGCCATGCGTAATTTGTGGCAGCAGGGTTATCTGGCAGACCCGCATACAGCCCTCGCCTGGGCTGCGCTCCAAAGCAGCCTGCAGGCAGATGAGCAGGGGTGTTTTCTCTGCACTGCGCATCCCGCGAAGTTTCTGGAAACCATACAGGATGTTTTGAAAATAGAGTTGCCGCTGCCTGCGGAATTGGTTGCAGTCAAGGATCGGGAAGTTCTGTCCAGAACCATAAACGGTGACATGGCGGAACTCAGAACCATACTTTTACAGGAATAAGCTCATGCACCACTGCAGGCTGATCAGCCTTGTTCTCACAGCCGCTTTTTGCACCGCTACTTCAGGGCAAGAACACTCAGTCAGAAATTACGACTGGGTTACCTCGGGTAATGTCAGCGGATCACTGGTAGTGGAGCGAGCACCCGACGGCAGCCTGGAAGCCGAGTTTGAATTCAACGATCGCGGTCGTGGCCCCAAAATAAGCGAAACCAGCCAGGTGGATGGCAACGGGTTACTGGTTTCACTGGACATACGTGGTCACGCTTATATGGGTGCGCCGGTCGCAGAGAAATTCAACGCTGACGGTAACGCGGTTACGTGGAGCAGCACCCTGGAAAGTGGCCAGGCCCATGGCGAAACCCAGGCTGGCGCCTATTATTGGCCCGTCGACGGAACGCCACTCCAAGCCGCCTTGCTCGCCCAAGCACTACTCAACCGTCCGGATCGCACTTTGCCTTTGTTACCCGCCGGGCAGGCAACCATCGAAAAGGTTGTTGAACACCCGTTGAGCGGGCAAACACAGGTCACACTCTATGCGATCCATGGCCTCGGCCTCACTCCGGAGTACATCTGGCTGGACCAGCAGCAGCAGTTGTTTGCGCTCACCTACGGCTGGATGGGTTTGGCTCCGGAAGGTCAGGGTTCAGTGCTGAGCAGTCTGCAGAAAATTCAGGATGCGACGCAGCAAGAACACAGCCAAAAGCTGGCCAAGAACCTTGCCGTGCCCCTGCCGGAAAAATGGCTGTTGCGGAATGTGCATTTGCTCGATGTTGTGGCCGGAACAACTGCTCCGGGTCGGATGGTGGCTGTGCGTGAAGGCCGCATCAGCGGCATCTGGCTGGATTCAGACGTGGTTACCGAAATGGAACTGGCTGACTATGAGATTATTGATGGGCAGGGCGCTTTCCTGATTCCCGGCTTGTGGGATATGCACACGCACCTGACGCTGGACGATGGCCTGTTGCAGATCGCCGCGGGAGTGACGACCGTTCGTGATCTGGCCAATGATGAGCAGCGATTAGCGGAAATCCGCAAGGCATTCGACACGGGCACCGCCATTGGGCCGCGTTCCTACCGGGCCGGCTTCATTG
>JBGTHE010000420.1:0-1885 GCA_041746335.1 Lysobacterales bacterium
TTTCTCGAGCAAATGCCGTTGGAATACCAGATTGAGTTGCTCGATCATGCGCTGGCGGATTATCAGCGGGTAGCCGAGATTCATGAACAAATGGTGCAAATCTATTTGCAGAACAGCCTGGCTGCTTTGGAAACCTTGTCTGACGAGCAATTTGCGGTTCTGGACCCGAAGATCACCCGATACTTTACGGAGCTCGGCATCGCTGCGCGGAATCGCCAGATGGCGGCCAATGCACTGCCGCAACTGGCCGAAAATCGCGTTTTCATCGCTGTGGGTGCGCTGCACCTGGGCGGTACGGACGGATTGATCAATTTGCTGCGCGAGGGTGGCTATGAGCTGACCGCCTTGCCCTTGCCGTTCAGGCGGATGCAACAAACTGCACCTTGAAGGCGGCCCTTCAGCCAGCTTCGGTATGCGGCCTTAGCCAAAGCCGGGTTTTCATTAGCGCAACAAGCGAGGAACCGTCGCGGTCAAGAAAGCCAGAGCAATCAAACCAAGACCCCAGCTTGACTCCAGGAATACCGTGCTGAAACCCAAAATCAGAAATGCCAGTGCCGCTGCCGGGGCATCACCCAGACGGTCATCGACTGCGGCACTGCGACCGCCTATTTTCAGCAGCACGTGATCGAGGCTCAGACGTCCGCCGCCGTGAAAGACCAGGGGTAACAGCATGATGATAAATAACAGGGCCAGTTTGAAATTGCCGCTGCCGTCTTTGGAGGTAATGGCGTAGCCCTGCCAGAGCTCGAGGAAGCTACCCCAGTGCACGGGCCAGTGTACTGCCGCCGCAGCTACTGCGGTGATGACGACCAGTGATACGGCTGCAAAGCGGGTAAAAAGACCGAACAACAACATCAGGCCAAATATCAGCTCACCCCAGGTGGCAGCCAGCCAGTTCAGCTCCAGCGGAAATGTGCTGAACGGCCAGGGAAAGCCTCTCTGCCAATCCGCCCAGGGTATATCGGCAAACCAATTGTTGCCGTGCAGTTTGGTAATTCCGGATTCCCAGAATTCCCAGGCCAGAATTAATCGAAGTGCCAATGGCCAGACGTAGTCACCGCTGGCTCGCAGGCGGGCCGTCAGCGTATCGTAGAAATCCAGCATGTTCGACTCCCTGAAGTTCGCTTTGCAGATTTGGCAGTAATAGTTATTTGCCTGCGGCTAGTGTCCTTGCCACAGCACCCATGCGATCAAACCGCAGAACCAGACTGAAGAATTAACTCTGTGTGCCCAGCACAACCTCACGTTGCCACAGGTCTTGCAGCAATTTGCCGCCATGCTCGACCACAGCCCGGGGGTCCGCATGGCCAATTTGTTCGGCAATGGTTAGCAGGATTTCCTCACCACTGTGGTTGCCCGCCTGCAGCTTTTCCAGCAGCAGCCAGGTCACCAAATTGGTCTCCATGAACTTCACCTGGTCGTTGCGGTTGCGGTAAGCGAGCAAACGGGTGGGCTCAGGGGGCGCAGCTTGAGGCTGGAAATCCGGGCTGATGCGATGTACCGGGAAGCGATAGGCAAGTGGCCATGCCAGCGGGGACAACATGGGTATCCCCTGTAACAGGTCTCCCTTCGCATTCACAGCAACATCATAAATTTCATGGGTGTCCAGACTCAGAGCAAGTTCCACCCATTCGTAATGAGCGAGTTCCAGCAGGAAAGGTGGGTCGCCGGCACGCTCTGCGCGCTGTTCCTGCACATAACGAAGGAATTCCTTGGGTAACTCGGGAAACAAGGGCGTGTGCGCACGGTGTTCGGTATAAAACTCACGTGCCAGCGTCCGCCAGGCGCTGTCACCATAAATTTTTTTCAACACCGGGAAATTGCTGCCCAGGTGTTTGTGGATGTTGTTAAAGAACAGGTCGCGATAGATCTGCATGCGACGATC
>JBGTHE010000421.1:0-2276 GCA_041746335.1 Lysobacterales bacterium
AGTCCACTCACCACCGTGAGCCAAGGCCTGAACATTATTATACTGGCGGCCGGCGAAGGCACGCGCATGCAATCCAGTTTGCCCAAAGTACTGCACACCGTCGGTGGGCAGCCCATGCTGGTGCACTTGCTGCGAACGGCCAGTATTTTGCAACCGGATGCCATTCACGTGGTAGTGGGCAGTGCTGCGGATCAGGTTCGGGAAGCCTGCCGGGATTTTCACGTTAACTGGGTGGAACAGGCCGAACGCAGGGGCACCGGCCATGCGGTCGACCAGGCCATGCCGGCGGTACCGGATGAAGCCCATGTGCTGGTATTGCTGGGAGATCATCCTCTGATCCCCGCGGAAGTGCTGGAGCAGATGTCCAGGCAGCCCTTACCCTCGTTGGCGGTGCTAACCATGGTGCTGGACGATCCCAGGGGCTATGGACGTATCGAGCGTGATCGCACCGGTCGTATCAATGGCATTGTGGAAGAACGCGATGCAACCCCTTCACAACGCGCCATCCATGAAGTGAACACGGGCATTGTTCTGGCCAAAGCCGCGCCTTTGAGGCATTGGCTGCAGCAGCTCGAATGCTCCAACAGCAAGAACGAGTATTACCTGACCGATATTTTCGCCAAGGCCTATAAGGAAGGTTACGAAATCCGGGCTGTGCAGGCGCCCGATCCGCGTGATCTGCAGGGTGCCAACGACCGGCGCCAGGTGGCCGCTCTGGAGCAACGTTATCGCCAACGCATGGCCGATGAGTTGATGGCAAAAGGCGTCAGCCTGCTGGATCCGGCCCGCATCGACGTGCGTGGGCAAGTGGCTGTGGGTCGCGACGTGGTGATTGATATCAATGTGGTGCTGGAAGGCGAAATTGAACTGGGAGACGGCGTGATTATCGGGCCCGGCTGCGTGCTTACTGATTGTTCGCTGGCCGCTGGAACCATCGTCAAGGCTTACAGTGTGCTCGAAGGCGTGAAAACCACCGGCGCGTGTGAGATCGGCCCCTTTGCACGTCTGCGGCCCGGCACCGAGTTATCCATTGGCTCCCGGATAGGCAATTTTGTGGAAGTGAAAAACAGTCAGTTCGGTGAGAACAGCAAGGCCAATCACCTCAGTTATGTGGGTGATACGCGAGTGGGCGACCGCGTCAATATCGGTGCTGGCACCATTACCTGTAATTATGATGGGGTCAACAAGTTTCAGACCGTGATTGAAGACGATGCCTTCATAGGGTCGGATACGCAGCTGATCGCCCCGGTCACCATCGGCAAGGGTGCCACCATCGGGGCTGGCTCTTCCATCAGCAAAGATGCTCCGGCGGGCGAGTTGACACTGAGCCGGGTCAGGCAAGAGACGATTCAAGGCTGGCAACGGCCGCGAAAAAAGAGCGACACCTGATGTTCTTCTACCCGTTAGGACAATAAAGTATGTGTGGAATTGTTGCCGCCAGCGCACATCGCGATGTGGTGAGTATTCTGATCGCCGGCCTGCATACGCTGGAGTACCGTGGCTACGATTCGGCCGGTATCGCCATGCAGAACGGTACGGCCATCAAGCGCCTGCGCACTTATGGCAAGGTCAATGATCTGCAGGCTTTGCTGGATGCAACGCCGGTGCAGGGCGAATGCGGTATCGCTCACACCCGCTGGGCTACGCATGGCAGGCCGAATACCCTGAATGCGCATCCACTGATGTCACGCGAAGACGTGGCACTCATTCATAACGGCATCATCGAAAATCACGAAGAGCTGCGCAGCGAGTTGCAGGCACTGGGTTACGAGTTCACCTCGGAAACCGATACCGAAGTCATGGCGCATCTGGTGAACCATCTGCTCAGTGAGGGCCACGATTTGTTTGGGGCCGTACGTGTGGCTGCAACACGTTTACGCGGCGCCTTCGCCATCGCAGTTGTCAATGCAAAGGAACCGGGCGTGGTCGTAGGCGCCCGCGTCGGCAGCCCCATGGTCCTGGGCCTTGGTTCCGACGAAAACTTCCTGGCCTCGGACATCCATCCGCTGCTGTCTGTCACCAATCGCTTTGTCTACCTGGAAGAGGGCGATGTGGTGCGGATCGACACCGCGGGTTATGAAATTCGTGATGAGCAGGATCGGAAAGTTGAACGGCCGGTGAAGGAAGCCGAGATGAATGCCGACGCCGTGCAGCGGGGCGACTACCGCCATTACATGCAGAAGGAAATTTTCGAACAACCGCAGGTGGTGGCAGAAACTCTGGAAGGCCGGATTGGTGTCGATCGCGTCCTGCCGAATATTTTTGGTGTGGGGGCC
>JBGTHE010000422.1:0-2131 GCA_041746335.1 Lysobacterales bacterium
CCCCATAACTTGAATGAGGCATCTCCAGTCAGGCGGGTGTGTCGGCGCCACTGCTGCCGCACCTGGTCAGTGTCAAAGTAGCCTTCATGCGTCAGGCGCGTCGGGTCGAGCAAGTCGTCGGCCCAGCTTCGTAATGGCCCGCGCAGCCATTCGCGGATGGGTACGGCGAAACCCTGTTTAGGGCGCTCTGTCAGTTCTTCGGGCACGTATTTAGAGAGAATTTTGCGTAGCGGCCATTTGCCGTCCGTGTGCAGTGAGTTCACGCGACCGGGGATGCACGCCGCGAGTTCGATGACATTCCGGCTTAGCAACGGGATGCGTGTTTCCAGACTGTTTGCCATGGCGGCACGATCGACCTTGGCCAGAATGTCGTCCGGCAGATAGCTGAGGATATCCAGGTACTGCAGGTTCTGCACGATGGAGCCCTTAGCCAGCACCGGCGCCGTATCATTCAGAACGTAATCCGGTTCGCGGCCGCCGTGTACGATGCCTGTCTCCCGCCAGTAGGATATCCTGCGTTGATAGGCCTCCCGCAGTGAGGTATGCAACCAGTCATCCGCGCGCTCATGCAGTCTTTCCCCGGCGTGGTGATGACTGCGTTGGGTGAAAAGCCGCAGGGCGGAACCGGCAACCGGATCCAGCAGTGATTGCGGCAAACATTTCAGTAGGCGCGCGCCGGCCCGATGCAACGGCCGAGGATACTTCTGCATGGTTTGCAGGTGCCGCTGCAGGGAAAAATAACGGGCGTAACCACAAAACAGCTCGTCACCGCCATCACCCGAGAGGGCCACCGTCACCTTCTCCCCCGCCAGTTTAGCCAGCAGGTAAGTCGGTATCTGTGAGGAGTCAGCAAACGGTTCATCGTAGATGTGCGGCAGTTGAGGCACTACTTCGAGGGCCTGCGCGGGGCTGACGTACAACTCGGTGTGCTCGGTTTGCAGATGCGCGCTGATGGCTTTTGCCTGGCTGGCTTCATTGTAATCGCCCTCGCTGAAGCCGATGGTGAAGGTCTTTATGGGTGCGGAGTGGATTGACTGCATCAGGGCAACGACGGTCGAGGAGTCGATACCCCCGGACAGGAAGGCGCCAACGGGCACATCCGCGATCATCTGCCGTTTGATTGCGGCACGGAGCCGCGCTTCGAGCTCCTCCGCAATCTCCCCGGGGCTGTCCGTCAATGGGGCAGCGATCCCTTGTTCGCACACCCTCCGGTATGACCAGTATGTCCGGATTTCGGTATGGGCACTCCCGGCGTCCAGGATCAGAAAGGTTCCCGGTAACAGCTTGTGGATATCCGTGAAGATGCTGTGCGGGGCCGGGATGTAGTTGTGTCTCAACAGCAGGGTCAACGCGTCCCGGTTTATCTCATTGCGCCAGGCTCGATGGCAGCGCATGGCCTTTAGCTCCGAACCGAACAGGAAGGCGTTGCCTTGCCAGCCGTAGTAGAGCGGTTTCTCACCGATGCGGTCCCGCGCCAGGTAGAGTCTTTTAGCGTGCCTGTCCCATAGGGCAAAGGCGAACATGCCGTCGAATCGTTCCAGTGAGTCCGGGACACCCCAGTGTGTAAAAGCCGCCAGCATGACCTCGGTATCGGAGTGTCCCTGGAATGTCTCGCCTTTCGCCTCCAGCTCCATCTTCAGATCGAGAAAGTTGTAGATCTCTCCGTTGAAAACGATCACGAAACGCCCGCAGCGGGAAAACATCGGCTGGTGCCCCAGCGGCGAAAGGTCCTGGATGGCCAGCCGCCTGTGTGCGAGTGCGATGCCATGCTGCGGGTCCGACCAGGCACCATCATCGTCGGGGCCACGATGGCGCAGTGTCGAGGACATGCGCTGCAGCTCGTCCATCAGGGCGGACTCGGGCAGGATCTTGTTGCTAAAAAAGCCGGTCAGTCCGCACATGAAGTTACCGGGCGCTGACAAACACGGCAAGCCGCTCATGTGCCGATGCGCAGTCGTCTGCCCGGCAAGCGGTCGAAGCGGCGGTAAACAGCGCGTAGGGCCGACCGTTCGCTACTGCCAGGAACTGGTAGAGTTTTGCGAGCGAGTAACTGGAGGTGGTGAATCCTCCCACGTCGAATCGGTACGCGACCAGGACTTCTTCCTGTGTAATCTTGTTGACCAGTCTTAAT
>JBGTHE010000423.1:0-7041 GCA_041746335.1 Lysobacterales bacterium
GCAGGAGCCGGTTACTTCACCGGCTGCACCGAAGACCTCAATATCCATCAGTATTTCCCTTGTCGAGCAAGTTGATATTTGGGGTCAGAGTGGAAACTGCTTGCTTCACTCCCCAGGCCCGCCGTCACCATAGAGTTTTTACTCTGACCCCAATTATTCTTCACCGGCCATCATTTGCGTCCGCACCAGCGGTATGGGTGGCCCGCCATAGGTGGCCCGCCATAGGACAGGAACTCATCGTGAAACACACGCCAGGCTTCACGTCCGCCCTTATCGGCCGTCCAGTCATTGCGCAGTTGACGGATCATCAGCTTGCCCAGTGTGTAATTGAGATAACCCGGATCATAAGTACCACGAGCGGCCTGCTGTTTGGCGGTGCCCTCACCCTGATAAGCTTCCTCGATAAACATTTTTTCGGACTCTTCCACGCTCATGCCGGCCGTGTGCAGTCCGATGGCGGAGAGAAAACGAACATTGCGCATCAAAGCATTGGATAGCTGGCCGATGCGGGTTTCGGCAGAGCCTCCACGCAAGCCTGCGTCCATCATCATTTCTTCGGTGTAATGCGCCCAGCCCTCACCAAAAGCATAACTGACAAACAAACGGCCAAACTTCCAGTCGGCCCGATTGGCGTGCAGGAAATTGAGGAAGTGGCCGGGCCAGACTTCGTGTACGGAAGTAAACAGCAGATCCGACTCACCCGGAATATAGTCCTGCTGCACTTCTTCGGTCCAGCTGGGATCTGGTGGGGAGATGTAATACACCGATGGCTGGTTCTGCTCGTAAGGCCCCGGAATATTAATATAGGCCGAATTAGAACGGGCATAAGGCGGAGCCTCTGCAACCAGCGCCTCTTCGGTGCCAGGGATGGTTGCCAGATCCTGTTCCAGCATGAATGCCTTCAGCTCGATCAACTGCTCACGTGCACCTTCAACCGGACCACCTTGTGGCTTGCGATTCGCCATCTTCGCAAAGCAGGCACGAATCGATTCACCCGGTGCAAACTCGGCACAGGCCTCCCCCAAAGCGAGCTGATTGCGGCGCATGTCTTCAAGACCCATGCTTTCAAGTTCTGCCAGGCTGGCGGAGACGCGCTCGGTGTCATACACCATCTGGCTGAATAATTCCGGACCGATGGCAAAGTCTTCAGTGGCAGTGCTGCGGTTGGATTTCAGCCAGTCTGTCAGTTCCGTGAACGCCTGGGCGGCTGCGGAATTCGCCGCCGCGAATTCAGCCTGCAAACTTTCATCTGCAACCTCAGCAAACACACCGGGTACATCATTCGTGAAGTAATCGGCCATGCCGCCGAACGAACTGATGCCGTACTCGAGGCGGGTGCGTGACATGGGCATGCGCAGGTTTGCGCGGATTTGTGCGGCAGCGCCCGGCAAGTTGGAGGCATACCGTGTGTAAGCCTGCATGCGCTGCTCAATGGGTGCATATTTCAGCGCAATGTAAGGGCTCGGATCCAGCGAATCCATCATCCAATCGAAGTAAAAAGCCGGGTTCACAAAGGGCCATTCGGCTTTTTCCAGCCAGAACAAAGCGCGATCCATTACGGCAATAAAATAGTCCCGCTGGTATTCGCCCAACTTGCCCAGCTCCGCAGCAGAAAACTCCCTGGCGACTTCACGTGCTGCGCGCAATCGGGCCACTTCCGCGGCAATACCTTCCGCGCTCCAATCGGGCAACTGGCCATCGAACTCGTGTCGACCCTGTACCACCGCCCAGGCGGGGTGCGCCGCCAGATGGGCTTCAATCTGGTCGTCGACAAAGGCTACCCAGGCTGCTGAAGGTTCGGTTACCGGTACATTCTCAGCGGTGGCCTGGGGTTGGGCTGCCTGATCGGCGGGCTGACAGGCTGTCAGCATCATCAGTAATAAAGGTAAAAGGATATTGCGCGGTTTGGGCAGCAAGGCTGATGGCATGCGGAAGCTCCTGGGTGATGCTGGATCATAGCGTCATATCTTAGCAGGCTTGCACCGTCACCCCGGACTCGATCCGGGGCACCCCGGGCCCGTCATCCCGGACAGCGCGCAGCGCGTGATCCGGGATCCGGGGCACCCCGGCACGTCATCCCGGACAGCGCGCAGCGCGTGATCCGGGATCCGGGGCATCCCGGGCCGTCATCCCGGGTGCTACTTCACCCCATGCATCAGCTTGTTGATCAGCGGAGCAGCCAGGAAGTAAGCCACACCAAAACCGAGGCCTATCCAGGTCAGCAACATGTAGGTATCCGCGTATTGGGCAATCCCCGCACCCGCTTCGGTTCCGTGCCCGCCACCGCCCGATGCAACCGCAGCAAAGAGGCCCGCCACGTACTGCGCCATAGCGATGGACAGAAACCAACCACCCATCGCCAGGCCGGTTTCCTTCTCGGCCGCCAGCTTGGTCACCATGGAGAGTCCAATGGGTGACAGGCACAACTCGCCGGTGGTGTGCAGCATGTAGCACAGCCCGAGGAAGATCCAGGGCACCAGCCCGGCTGCGTTCTGGAAATTATTGATGGCAAACACCAGCAGGAAAAAGCCCAACGCCACCTGGATCAGGGCGAAAGAAAATTTGCGCGGAATGGATGGATTGATACCCCTGCGCTCCAGCTTGGGCCAAAGCGCAGCAAACACGGGTGCAAACAGGAGGATGAACATTGGGTTGGCCGACTGGAACACGCCGAACCCGCCTGCCTGCCAGAGCTCCATGGTGCCGAACATGGGCGTGGTATGTTCGCGCGCGAAGAAATTCATCGACGAGCCCGCCTGTTCAAACAAGGCCCAGAAACAGGCATTGGCCAGGAACAGGATCAGCATGGCGATGTAACGATGCAACTGAACTTTATCGCCACTGCGGACGCCGGAGTATATGAACCAGGCCGCCAGGCCAAACATGGTTGTCACCAGCAAATAGCCCAGGATGGTGCTTTGCGACAACAGAAAATACACCACGAAGGCCATCGCCAGCACACCCAGGCCAACGAGGAAGAAGCGCCCCCAGCCGTCTTTGCCCTCTGCGGGTCTGCCGATGGGCCCCAGCGCGCCCTTGGCAAATTCGAGGAACAACATGCTCAGAATCATGCCCACACCGGCCGCGGCGAAGCCGTATTTCATACCAAAAGTGGTGCCGATCCAGGCAGCGGTAATAAACGGGGCAATAAACGCACCGAGGTTGATCCCCATATAAAACACGGTAAAGCCGGAATCCCGGCGCACATCGGCCTGCGTATACAGCTTGCCGACCATGACTGAAATGTTGGGTTTGAACAGGCCATTACCCGCCACCACCAGTGACAAGCCCACCAGGAACCAGTGCAGGTCTTCAATCAATAGCGTGAACAGACCGGCCGCCATCACAATTGCACCGAGCAGAATGGAGCGCTGATAACCCAGAACGCGATCGGCTATGTAACCACCAATAATGCCGGTCGCGTAAACCAAAGCGGTGTACCCGCCGTAAACCAGGCTGGCTTGCGAGTTGGCCTGGTCGCCAAGATGGCCGAAGAAAGTGGTGGCAACATAAACCGCCAGCAACGCGCGCATGCCGTAGAAAGCAAAGCGCTCCCACATTTCGATATTGGATAACTGCCAAAGAGCTTTAGGATGACCCAGGAAATCGCCGGGGGGGAGCCCCGGAACGCCGGACACGTTGGGCTGTGTGCTCACTGTCTGCCTCCTTTTTTATTGGATGGAGATCATGATTTCAGCAAACCGGCCAGGGCTGGCGGCTGGCGGAAGTGCGCCAAGCATATCAGACCATGTCAGGATTGGGACTATTGAACTGCGGTGATCAGGACAGCTGATCAGCAATTCGTTGCAAGCCTAGTTCCAGATCATTACCAAGTGCAATGGCGCCGGCCTTATTGATGGTATCGCAGGCAAGAACAGAAGCTTGCCCGCCTATGAAGACCGGAACTTTGCAAGAGGCCGTTAAATTCGCCAACTCGGCTGCGAAAGTTTTTCTCTCGGGGTTGATCGAGCCTGAAAGAACCACTGCATTCGCGCGGGTCTTTTTTGCAACCTGAGCGAGTTCAAGGAGTGGCATATTGGAGCCCAGGGAAATGATCTGATAGCCCTGCTCGTTGGCCGCGAGTGAAAACAACAGCAAAGCAATTTCATGATGCTCGCCTGGCAAACCCGCCAGCAGAAGCTGATGCCCGGTTTTGCTGCGCGACCGATGGTGGAACCGTGCGCCCAATTTGTTGCGCAGATAGAAAGCAAAAAAATGTTCTTCAGCCACACTGCCTTTCTGATCTTCCCAACGCAAACCCAGTTCGATCAGAAGCGGCCGCAATAACCTGCGCGTAACCAGTTCAATCGGATAGAGCGACAGCGCCTCGTTATAAATCTCTTCCACCCGGTTTTCGTCGAAACTGACAATCGCCGCAATGAGACTGTCCAGGTACTGGCGCCAATGGTCCGACTGTTGCTGATCGCCGCTCTCGGCTGACTCAAGCATTTCAGGAAGTATCTGACTGATCCGCATTCCCTGGCCGGTAAGCGCGGTGATGCGGTTGATCTGGTCAATGTGTTTGCGCGTGTACAAGCGGTGACCACTGTCCTTCCGCACCGGCTGGATCAGCTCGTAACGCCGCTCCCAGGCGCGGAGCGTTATCACCCCTACGCCCGTTAATTTGGAAACAGTACCGATTGTGTACAGTTTTTTGCCAGCATATTCCTCAATTAGCTGTGTTTTCATGCGATCAATCTGCCCTTTTTCGAGTCAAACGTGTACGACAAGTATACACAGAGGCTGGACGTGATCCCCTCGTTGCTCGCGCCAGCGACCTGAGGTAGCGACTTGAGGGTCGTCAGCAAGGCTGCCGCCTGCATAAAGCCTCGGTGCAGGAACGGCCTCGCTCGCGACGACCTAAGGCTCGGCAGTAGGTGAAAGTACAGTAAATGTACACATATTTACACACAATTCACAAATAATTCATTACAAAACCTTTACTCTCCGCCTTCGAATCCCCCTTAACTTTGGAGCTTTTGTCATGAACTTTAAAAATATTTCCCTCTCGATGATTGCCAGCGCGGCTGTTGTTGCGTCTGCAAGCGTGTTTGCCGGTAACTACTCCGACAAGAAAGACATCGTTGATACCGCCGTAGCGGCCGGTACCTTCGAAACCCTGGCCGCAGCGCTGACCGCAGCAGGTCTGGTTGATACCCTAAAATCCGAAGGCCCATTCACCGTATTTGCACCGACTGATGAAGCCTTCGCAAAATTGCCAGCAGGCACCGTGGAATCATTGCTCAAGCCTGAGAATAAAGATCAGTTGACCGCGATCCTGACCTACCACGTGGTCGCAGGAAAAGTAATGGCCGCTGATGTTGTGAAATTGACCTCAGCCGCAACGGTAAATGGCGCAGACGTAGCCATCAGCGTTGCTGACGGCGCGGTGTCTGTAAACGACGCCACCGTGACGGCTACCGACATTGCTGCCAGCAACGGCGTTATCCATGTGATCGACAGTGTTTTGATTCCTGAGTAAATCAGGTCTCGTTAGTCCCTGCGCACGTGTCGCCCAGACGCGTGCCATTGGCTCTCAGCGGCACTGTGCACCTCACACGTTGACGAGCCTCTTTTATTGAAAGCACCAGACCCGCCATCGGCGGGTTTGGTTTTTTTGGTCTTGGCCTGAATGGTTCCGCTGGCGCTCCCCGTTGTTGCCGCGTTTTTTTTAAGCATCTACGGGCGGAAATTGTATCCGTCCGCTTGAATCCTTTCGCCCGACGTTCAGGTAATATTCGCGCTGTCAGCCGGCGCTTGGCCGGTACCCCAATCATGCAGCCCGCCCGGTGAGCAAATCCCATGATAGCCATGGAAACCAGCAACACTCTGCGTAGAGACATCATCGTGTGGTTGGTGAGTGCGGCCGCACTGTTGCTGCTCCTTTATCTTCACTTGCTGCCTGCCTTGATTGCCGGCTTGCTGGTTTATTCGCTGGTGAACCTGCTGACACCCCATCTGCGCACCCGGATGTTATGGGGCGACGGACCGCAGTTCGCGGCGGTGTCCCTGATCGCCGCGGTGGTGATCGCGCTCATCACGCTCCTGGCCGTGTCGCTCGGCTCCGTGCTGCGCGAAAGCAATGAAACCTTGCCAGCCCTGATCACGCGGATGGCGGAGATCATCGAAGAATCGCGCGCACTTCTGCCCGCCTGGTTGTCGGACAACGTTCCGGCGGATGCTGAGCAGCTGCGCATTGCCCTGGTCGAGTGGTTGCGCACGAATGCCGAGGTGTTCCAGGTAGCTGGCACCGGGCTTGGCCGGGTGCTGGCGCAAATCCTGATCGGCATGGTGATCGGCGCGCTGCTTTCACTTGAATCGGCCGTGGTCAGCCAATCCACCACGCCGTTGACGGCGGCGATGGCCACTCGCGGACAACGCTTTGCTGGTGCGTTCCGGCGCGTGGTTTTTGCGCAAATCTGGATTTCGGCTATCAACACTCTGTTAACGGCCATTTTCCTTACGTTTATCCTGCCACTTTTCGGTATCCAATTGCCCTTTACCAAGACCCTGATCGTGCTGACCTTCGTGGCGGGACTGCTTCCGATCCTTGGTAACCTGATCTCAAACACCGTCATTTTTACCGTGAGCCTGAGCCACTCACTTGCCGTAGCTGTTGCAGCCCTGGTTTACCTCATCATCATTCACAAGCTGGAATACTTCCTTAATGCCCGCATCATCGGCAGCCACATCAGGGCCAAGGCCTGGGAACTGCTGCTGGCCATGCTCGTGCTGGAATCTGCCTTCGGAATTCCCGGCCTTATCGCCGCACCGATCTACTACGCCTATCTGAAGGATGAGTTGCGGGATAGCCAGTTGATCTGAAACTATTCGAGTCCTCCTCTGTGATTAAATCGATGTCCGGCAGAAATCCTACAAATTAATTAGCTTATTTCTCTTGAAGCGCTCTCACGGTGGGTCAGGCACTTTGGCGTATCAGATAAGCTCACTATGACTGTCGGTCAACCAAACGATATTTCTTCCTGCAGCCGCTCAGCCTCTTTGATGCCTTGTTGAAGTGAACCTTTCCCGATCTCTTCG
>JBGTHE010000424.1:0-4439 GCA_041746335.1 Lysobacterales bacterium
ATACGCATTCCGTTCAGCCTCGCAGTCATGCCGGCCATTGGTGTGACCGTGGCCGGGCAGCCCTATTTTGTGCCACTGAACAGCGTCAGCGGTGTCGCGCGCATCATGCCTGCCGAATACCTCAAACTGTTCAAACAGGAATCAGCTGAATACGAATTCGCCGGTGAAAAGTACCCGGTGCTGGAGCTGGAGCCCTTACTGGGGACCGAGTCGGCACCACAACAGTCCGGCAACATTTCCCTGTTGATGATTCGTGCCGGTGATCACAAGGCCGCATTCCGTGTTTCCGAATTGCAGGGTCACCAGGAAGTTGTGATGAAGCCGGTAGGGCCGCAGATCAGCAGCATTCCCGGCATACTTGGGGCCACCATCAGTGCTGATGGCCGCGTGGTATTGATCCTCGACATTGGGCCTTTGATCCGCCGCGGTCTCGCACAGGTAACGGCCCCGGTGGCCGCCCTTACCGATAAGCCAGCTGCTAAGCCAGCAGTAAAAGTCCGGGCGCCGCTGGTGATGGTTGTGGATGACTCCATCACCATGCGCAAGGTGACCTCCCGCGTTCTGGAGAATCACGCCGTTGAAGTCATGACCGCTCAGGATGGCCTTGATGCCATTGAAAACCTCCATGACCGGATACCCGATCTGATGTTGCTGGACATTGAGATGCCGCGCATGGATGGCTATGAGCTGGCCGAGCATGTTCGCGCCGATCCGCGCCTGCGGCATGTGCCCATTGTGATGATCACATCCCGGGCAGGCCAGAAGCACCGCAAGCGTGCGCGCGATGCGGGCGCCAACGATTACATGACCAAGCCTTATCAGGAAGCTGAGCTGGTCGCCAAGGTGAGTGAGATGCTGAATATCGATCTGAAGCAGAAAAGGGCGGATTGAGCATGGTGACAACTCCTACTGCCAAGCGAGGCGGCGTTCAACCCGCTGGTGTGACCATGACCACGGCTGCAAAGACCACTCGTGAGCCCAGCCGCAGTGAAGCCTATGCCGCCAGCAAGGGTCTGAACGGAACAGCTGGCAAGATTCCATCGGTGCATTGCATGCTGGCTCCGCTGGAACATGCTGCCCTGCTGCTGCCCACCCAGGTTGTGGCTGAAGTAGTGGAATACCGGCCGCCCGAACCCATTACCGCGACGCCGGAATGGTTCCTCGGTCAGATCGACTGGGAAAACCGGCGCATACCGGTTTTTAGTTATTCCGCATTGATCCAGGGCACGGCCCCCGCGGCCATAGCCAATCGCAATCGCATCATGGTGGTGAAGTCACTCACTGCATCGGCCCGGGTCTCGTACCTCGGTTTCCTGGTCAGTGACATACCGAGGCTGATAAACCTGCTACCGGATCAGCTGACCAACACGGGTGACGAAAACAAAGCCCTCGGGGTGTTCTGCCACGTGATGGTGGATGGCCAGCGAGCGGTGATTCCCGACCTGGAACGCCTGACCCATCTAGTCACTCATGTTGCTTATGGCGCCCTGCCGATTACCCAGGTGGACGGCTAGCAGCTTGTCGGACTTAACACTGATCTGCTCGGCAACCGCTCCCTGCGATGCCCTACCTCCTGCATCCCTGCAGTCGTACGGCAAAGCCGGATTTGGTCATTTCGCACTCTTTCTCGTTATATAGCGGCGCTATTCGCCTCGAAAGAGCGGAAAATCTGCCTCAAACCGGCTTTGCCTCGCCACGATCGGTTAAGTCCGACAGGCTGCCAGGAAATCTGAAATCCCCAGCCTTGCTTTGCAGAAGAGCCAGGGCCGCCGGACCCGCTGTCTCGGTGCGTAATATCCTCGGCCCCAGGCTGACCGCCTGGACGCCACTGCGTTGCAGCAGTTCCATTTCCTGCTCCTCAAAGCCACCTTCCGGCCCGACCAACAACTCCGGAGCCGCAGTCAGTTCGAGCTGCGCGAGTGGCAGGACTTCACCTGGCGCCAGCACCAGACGCTGCCCTTCCACGGCTGAACCTGCCCAATCAATCAGATCCATCGGCAGACGGAGTTCCGGCAAACGAGCGCGTCCACATTGTTCACACGCCGAGATCAGCACTTTCTGCCAGTGACCCATACGCGCCTCAACTTTCTCGGGCTTCAAACGCACTTCGGTGCGCACCGATTGCACCGGCTGGATGACCGTCACACCCAGCTCGGTCGCTTTTTGCAGGGCGTAATCCATGCGCTCGCCGCGCGCCAGTGACTGCACCAGTGTGGTGTGCAAAGGTGATTCTGGTATGGCGGGCAAGCGGGCTGAAATGCGGACCAGAATGCCGGTCTTGTTAGCTCGCTCCACGGTCGCGGCGTAGTCATAACCATCGCCGTTGAACAAAACCAGCGGCTGACCTGCCACCACGCGCAATACCCTGACCAGATAGTGCGATATGGCCGGGTCCAGAATCACATCATGTTCGGGCGCCAGCTTTTCAAAGGAGTGCACGCGATGAATTCGCATTCGGCTTGGCCTCCACAGGCATTAACACTTCAGGGTTTGATATCATGGAATGTAGTACCGCTCGCCCATGACCGCCCAATGGGGCGAACAATACAGAGCCGGCCTTCATTGTAAACGCCAGGACCCTTCGGTGGGAATGTGTACCTGGCCCCGAAACGCGGACGAAACGCGGACACCAACCAGCTCTTGAAGCCCTGCCAGGAAACGCCTCACAAAATGACAACAGACCTTCAACAATTTCTGCCCGCTGCCCTGCAGGCTGCAGAGCAGTCGGCCAAACTGATCCGTAACTATTACCACGGTGACTTCACTGTTGAGATCAAGGCTGATCAAACCCCTGTGACCGTGGCCGATCGTGAAGCCGAAGCCTTGATCCGCAAAATTCTGCTGGGTGCTTTTCCTCATCACGGTTTCTATGGCGAAGAGTCCGGCACCAGCCATGGCGATGCGGAATACTTGTGGCTGGTTGACCCCATCGACGGTACCAAGAGCTTTGTCGCAGGCTATGGCATGTTCTCCACCCAGATCGCTTTGATGCATCAGGGTGAGCTGGTGCTGGGAGTCTCTTCCGCCCCGGCATATGACGAGCTGGCCTGGGCAACACGCGGCGGTGAGGCCATGGTCAACGGCAAAGTCGCGAGGCTGCGTGAAAGTACCGGAATCGACAAAGCGGCCATATCGACTGGCAACATCCAGAGCCTGGCTGCTTCAAAGCATTGGCAAGCACTGGGCGATATCCTGGCAAAGGCCAATCGCACTCGAGGTTATGGAGATTATTATCACTATCACCGGTTGGCAGCAGGTCAGATCGACGCAGTGATCGAATCGGATGTGAACATACTCGACATCGCCGCATTGGTTGTGATTGTTGAAGCCGCGGGCGGAGTTTTTACCGACCTGCAAGGCCATCCGATCGGTTTGCAAACACGCTCTGTTTTAGCCGCAGGCCCACTACTCCAAACCGAACTGCTGGCACGCCTCAACAGCGGCCTTAACAACGATCTGAACAGCGGCGCTAACAACGGCCTGGTCAGTGGAGTGAATGAATGACAGACCCATCCGGCAAAGATCATTCCGAGCGAGGGCTCCCGCTGATCCACGAAATACGCCTGCGTGACCCCAGCAAGTTGTTCCAGATAGAACAGTTGGACCTGGAGTTTTCCAATGGCCAGCGCCGCACTTATGAGCGGATGAAATCCAGCGGCCTGGGTGCTGTCATCATCGTGCCCATGCTGGACGAGGACACGGTACTGCTGGTACGTGAATACGCGGTAGGCCTGCATCACTACGAAATTGGCCTGCCCAAGGGCCGGCTGGAAGCTGGCGAGAGCATACTCGACGGCGCGCAGCGTGAACTTAAGGAAGAGATAGGCTATGGTGCCCGCGATTTGCGCGAACTGACGCGCTTGAGTCTCGCTCCGGGGTATATGACACACATTACCCGCGTAGTTCTGGCACGCGATCTGTATCCGGAGAAACTGCAGGGTGATGAGCCTGAAGAGCTGGAAGTCGTGCCCTGGCCTATTCACGATCTGTTACCCATCACCGCCCGTGATGACTGCACGGAAGGCCGCACCATCGCAGCGCTCTACATCGCCCGCGATTTCCTCGCTGCCGAGAAAGCCAGCGCAGACGCCCGGAGCAGGGAGAATTCATCATGAGCCTGAAGCCAGGCCAACAGCGGCAGGAACAGGATCTGCCAGAACGGGAGTTGCTGGACCGGGTAACCGAACTCAGCCGGCTGGCGGGCCACGCCATCATGGACATTTACCGGCAAGGCATAGAAGTCACCCAAAAAGCCGATGACTCACCATTGACCCAGGCTGACCTTGCCAGTCATCACATCATCTGTTCAGGCCTGCAAAAGCTGACTCCCAACTTGCCGTGTCTGTCTGAAGAATCTGCCGCCATTGATTTTGCAACGCGATCTGCCTGGCGTGAGTACTGGCTCATTGACCCGCTGGATGGCACCAAGGAATTCATCA
>JBGTHE010000425.1:0-2518 GCA_041746335.1 Lysobacterales bacterium
TTAATTGTCGGTCCGAAAGTTCAGTTAATCAATTGCTGTAAGTCGTGGCTGATAGCTGCCGCTTGCTGGGGCGCCGGGAAAACTCCGTACATCTGCGCTTGCGGGTTAAGTAAGACCAGAGTGGCGCTGTGGTCTACAGCATAGTCTTCACTGTTCTCGTCGTGTTGAGCTACGTGATAAGCAATGCCCAGCTGCATGGTCAGTGCACGCAGTTGCCGGTCGTCGCCAGTAAGGCCTTTGAAGGCCGGGTCAAAAAATGACAGGTACTCGGCCAGCTTCTCCGGCGTATCGCGGTCAGGGTCTACGGAAACCAGGTAGATGATGGGCAGTTCATCTTCGGCCAGGTTCCCGGCCAATTCCGCACGAACTTGCTTCAATTGATACAAAGTATTTGGACATATGTCCGGGCAGGAGGTGAAGCCAAAAAATAACAAAGACCAGCGACCCTGGAAGCCCACCAGCGAGAAATTTTTTGCTTCTTCGTCCTGCAGTACGAAATCGGCGATAGTCTTGGCCTCAGGCAGTACAATTAATGATTGAAGTGCCGTCTGTCCCCGCGCTTGCATAAGCTTGAAAAAAAGAGCGCCGGACAAGATCGAAAGAACGGCAAGGCTGGCTACCAGCAGCACGAAGCGGGTTGTCTTGGTATTTATGCTCATCCAATTTCACTGCTGACTGTTGATGCTGAATTATACTGCGATGCGCAAGTGATTCGTCAGGGTTTGCTCGCGATTTTTTTGAGGAGAGTCTGCTTTGAACATTAGCGCATGGATTAGCCATGCAGAAGAACAGTTCAGTCGGTTTGATTTGCATTACGGCCACGGTACGGACAACGCCAGCGATGAAGCCATCTGGCTGGTTTTACATGCAACCGGCAATGTGCTGGATGGCAGCTTTGATCAATGGCAACAGGAGGTCAATACCAATCAGGCCGAAAAAATTACCGAACTGATCAAGTGCAGGTCAGGCAATAAGCAACCCCTGGCCTATCTGCTGGGCAGCGCCTGGTTTGCAGGTCTTGAGTTCGAGGTGAATGAGCAGGTGCTGATACCTCGATCACCCATTGCCGAACTGGTGGTGGAGCAGTATTCACCCTGGGTGGATCCGGAGGAAGTAAGGAGGGTACTGGATTTGTGCGCCGGAAGTGCCTGTATCGCGATTGCCACTGCCGTGCATATGCCGGATGTCCACGTGGATGCATCAGATATCAGCGCTGCAGCCTTGGCGCTTGCGCAGCGAAATGTTGCACGCCACCATGTTGAAAGCCGGGTCAAGTTGATCGAGTCTGACCTTTTTGGTGCTCTGAATGGGCAAAGCTATGACCTGATTGTAACCAACCCACCATACGTGGCGGATTCTGCCAGGGAGCAGATGCCGGCAGAATACCAGGCAGAGCCTGCTTTGGGCTTGTTTTCGGGCCCCGATGGGCTGGATCTCGCCCTGCGAATCATGCTGCAATCACCCCAGCATCTCGAGCCAGACGGTATTCTGATTTGCGAAGTGGGCGAAAGTGCGGAGCGATTGGCAGCGGCCCTGCCAACTGTTCCCTTTCTGTGGCTGGAGTTCAAAAAGGGTGGAGAAGGAGTTTTTTTGATGAAGAGGAATGAGTTGTTGCAGGCTGCTGATAGCATTGCAGCGCTGTTAGAGGAAAGAGATCGTGTCTGATAATTCATTCGGGAAACTGTTGCGGGTCACTACGTTTGGCGAGAGTCACGGGCCTGCTATTGGTTGTGTCATTGATGGTTGCCCCCCTTTGCTGGAAATCAACGCTGAGGAGATCAAGAAAGAAGTGGAAAGACGGGCCACGGGTCGGTCACGGCACACCTCACAACGACGGGAAGCTGACGATGCGCAAATTCTTTCTGGCGTGTTCGAGGGCCGCACTACCGGCACACCAATCGCATTGTTGATCTTGAACACCGACGCACGCTCCAAAGATTATACAGACATCAAAACACAGTTCCGCCCCGGGCACGCCGATTTTACCTATTGGCGGAAATACGGCATTCGCGATTACCGTGGGGGCGGACGTTCCTCTGCGCGCGAGACTACCATGCGGGTTGCAGCGGGTGCCATTGCCCGAAAATGGCTGCACCAGGAGTTGGGCATAATCGTTCAGGGATGGTTGGCGCAACTGGGCCCGATTCGCACCGACGCCCATCCGCAATGGGATACCGTGGACGATAATCCGTTTTTTTGTCCTGACCCAGCCCGGGTTGCGGAGTTGGAAGAATTCATGGATGCCTTGCGCAAATCCGGTGACTCGGTGGGGGCACGGGTTAATGTAGTTGCCAGAAACGTTCCGGCCGGGCTGGGAGAGCCCATTTATGGCAAACTTGATGCCGAACTCGCCAGTGCCATGATGGGCATCAATGCGGCCAAGGCTGTGGAAATCGGGGCCGGATTTGCCAGCGTGACCCAAAAAGGCACCGAGCATCGTGACGAAATGACTGCGGGGGGCTTCCTGAGCAACCACGCAGGAGGTATCCTCGGAGGCATATCCACCGGGCAGGATATT
>JBGTHE010000426.1:0-5547 GCA_041746335.1 Lysobacterales bacterium
CCGTTCCGATAGCTTCCATCATGTAATTCCCACACTAATAACCCTGCTGGCGATCAATCACCATCTGCGGCGGGCCGACACGCAAGACACCCTCACCATAAAGTGATTCTTACCTGCCACACATAGGGTATTAGACCTAAAGCCATTGGAAAAAATATGGCTTGAAAGGCGTGGAACTCACCGAGCAAATTGTGAAACTTTCGTGTAGGTGAAAGAAATCGTTACTCAATCGTTACATACTTGAGAAGTGAGCGTATCGTGGGGGGGGTATAAAATTGCTTCCCTCAAGGGTATTCCTAAAATCAATTAGGGCAAACCCTGAAAACTATCAGGAAGAACCATGAAAAGGATTTCTAGATTCTATCGTTTTGACCGTAACTCCCCTGTCATGTGGGTGGGTATTATTTCCCTCATCTGCTTGTTTGCCTCGTCTGTCCAGGCCGCAGAATTCACCGGAGGATTTCTGGAGCAACCGTCGACTGCGACTCCGCGCGCCCTTATGACCCAAACGCAGATTCAGAGCCTGCTGCCGCAGCGCGGCAAATTCAACTTCCCCGCCCCTTATCTCACTCAGGGGGTTCGCCTCACCAACGGCACTGACTGCGGTAGCCAGGACTGCATCAATTATCTTGGGTATTCCTATTGGCGGAACATCAACAACCATGTTGGCCAGGAAACCATGCTGATCCTGGTGGGGATGGCCCGCAGTCGCGGCGGCGCCGGTCCTTCGCTGATCACCTATAACAAAATCACCGATGAGGTGATCAACCTCGGACCGCTGTTCAATGATTCCCACTCGCTCTCCTGGGCTACGGGCGAGGGATGGTACTTCAGCGCCAACGAACCTTATACGCTTTACATGAACAGTGACTCCAGACTGCTGCGCTATGACGTGGTCACCAAACAATCAAGAACCGTGTTTGACCTTAACTCGCTATTGGGGAGTGGTTACTACCTCTGGCAAGTGCACTCCAGTGCCAACGACCGGGTCCATTCCGCCACTGTGCGGGACAGCTCGAACTACGCGATGCTGGGCTGCATTGTCTACCTGGAAGAAACCGGCCAACACACGTACTACCTCAGCAAAGGTAATTTTGATGAATGCCAGATCGACAAGAGTGGCAACTGGCTGGTTATCAAGGAAGACCTCGACGGTAGAGACGGTGAGGACAATCGCATCATCAACATTTCGACCGGGAATGAACGCATCCTGCTTGACCGGGACGGGGCAGCGGGCCATTCCGATATGGGCTTCGGCTACATGATTGCCGCCGACAACTTTGCCAACGATGCTAACACCCAGAAAGTCTGGGATTTCAATGCATCCCTTCTCCAGGGCACGACCGTCTATCGCAATTCAGACTGGAATGTCTCAGCGCCAGCGCACGTTAGTCACAGCAACGCGATCGCCGGAACACTGCCCGGTAATCAGTTCGCATGTGGCAGCAGCGCCAATCGCACCAACAGCGTCCATGCCAATGAAATCATCTGCTTTAAGCTGGGCGCGTCTGACCAGGCGTTGGTTGTAGCACCTGTAATGACGAATCTGAACGCGACGGGTGGCGGTGATGATTATGCCAAATCCCCCAAAGGCAACCTGGATGTTACCGGGCAGTATTTCATCTGGACCAGCAACATGAGCGGTTCACGGCTGGATGCCTTCCTGGTCAAAGTTCCCGGTCATCTTCTGGGTGGGACGATTACGGGGCCTGCGCCAACACCGACACCGACACCGACACCTGCACCTGCCCCCGAACCCACCGGAACTGTGACGAATCTCGTCTGGACCGAGCTGGTCAATGCCGCCGTCAGTGGCACCACTCTGACCAAGACAGGCGGCTGCGATGGTTGCTCCGACGCGGGAGCAGCTTCGCAGCAGGAAATCGCATCGGGGGACGGCTACCTTGAGTTAACGGTTGATGAAACCCAGAAGCTGCGTTACGTCGGGCTGTCGGTAAAGCAGCAGGGGACTGGTGCAACACAGATTGATTTCGCTCTTGCTTTGCAGGGGGGTTATGCCGAAGTCCGGGAAAACGGTGCCTATCGCGGCGACACACCCATCACCACGGGTGATGTGCTGCAGATCCGGGTTGCGAGTGGCAAAGTCACCTATGCAAAAAAAGGAGTGGTCTTCTACACCAGCACCGCGGCGCCTGCCTTCCCCCTACGCGCCTATACCACCATGTTTTCCGTGGGCAGCTCAATCAGCAATGCCAAGGTGACAACCGCCACAACCAGCGGAGGCACGGGCACTACTACTCCTCCAACGAACGATGGGGGCACGACGACACCCGTCGACACTTCAGGAACGATGACGGCCGCTGCCGTGAATTGGCAGAGCCTGGTCAAATCGGTGGTCTACGGAACTGTCCTGACGAAGAAAGGGGGTTGTGATGGTTGCTCCGATGCCGGAGCGGTTTCCGGGCAGAGCATTGCGGCGGGGAAGAGTGGTTACCTGGAATTCACCGTTGATGAGGCCCAGAAGCTGCGCTACGCAGGCCTGTCGGTGAAGCAGCCCGGCACCAGTGCGGGGCAAATCGAATTCGCCCTGGCTCTCGGTGCGGGTTACGTAGAGGTCCGGGAAAAAGGAGCCTATCGTGCCGACATCGCTACTCAGACAGGCGATGTATTACGCATCACCGTGCATTTGGGCAAGGTCAGCTACGCACGCAACGGCCAGGTGTTTTACACCAGCGCTGTGGCTGTGGCCTCAACGAAAACCTTGAACGGCATTACCAGCCTGCTCTCCCGAGGCAGTACGATCAAGGATGCCAGGATGGCTGTCGGTAACTGATCGGACGGAGTACTGGCTCAGAGCCTTCCCCGACGACTGACCCGACGACTGCCCAGACGCCTGGCCAATTGACTGGCCGGGCGTCTCCATGAACCAGGCTACCGTCCTTTTGATGCCTTCTTCGAAATCAACGGCCGGCGCGTAACCCAGTAAGCGCCTGGCCTTTTCGATAGACGCCTGGGAATGTTTGACATCGCCCACACGACGCTCTCCAAAAACAACGGAGGCATCCTGCTGCAAGGTGGATTCCAGCCGGTTCAGTAACTCCAGCAGGGTCCAACGTTCACCGCAGGCGATGTTCAGCACCTGGCCAGCAGCTCCGTAGGCTGCGTCGCTGGCCCCCACACTCGCACCACCAGTAAACGATGCCGCAGCGACATTCGCCTGCACCACGTTCTCGACATAAGTAAAGTCGCGGCTCTGTGAGCCATCTCCGTGGACCCGGACTTCTTCATGGTTGAGAATACCGTGGAGAAATTTCGGGATCACCGCCGCATACTCGGAGTTGGGGTCTTGCCGCGGTCCAAACACATTGAAGTAACGCAAGCCGACCGTTTCCAGACCGAAAAGCCGCCAGTACACCGCCGCATAATGCTCCCCCACCAACTTGGAAATTGCGTAGGGGGATAATGGAGCCGTCGGCATGGATTCTTCTTTGGGCAATGACGCCGAATCGCCATAAACCGAAGATGAGGAAGCGAACACCACCCGACGCACGCCAGCCTTGCGGCTGGCTTCGAACACATTCAGAGTGCCCGTGGTATTGACCTCGTGGGTACTGCGCGGGTCTTCGACCGATCTCGCCACGGAGCAAAGTGCCGCCTGGTGGAACACGGTGTCCACGCCCTGCACGGCTTCAGTGACGCAGGCAAAATCCCGGATGTCTCCCTCAATCAGGCGGACCTTAAGGCCATGAAGATTTTCGCGCTTGCCCGTGGAGAAATTGTCCAGAACGATAACCTCATCGCCTCGCGCTGCGAGAAAGGTGCTCAAGTGCGAGCCGATAAACCCACCACCACCCGTCACCAGGCATTTCATGATCGTATTCCTCGTGTCGTGGCTTTCCCATAAGGGTTTATGAGGTGAAAGTCTTCCTGCCCTGTTGGCAACGTGCCAACGGGCGAAGTTTGAATGAATGGATGCATTTTAATTCTCCTCGAATATAAAGCTTGAAAACGAAAGGCGAAAGCGCTGATCCGTGACTGTTGTGGTCAGCGAGGCTCCGGGTCCTTCACGCGTGCCCAGGTGACCTGCTGCCGTCCGCCGATGAAGCGGCCGAAGCCTGCAACCGTGGACAAGTTGAGCAGGCAGAAAGCGTGGGGCACCGAGAGCAGGGGTGTTTTTCTCGAGACTTGAGGTGCCAGTTGGGCAATTAGCGCCGCGATATAGAACAACACCTGGAGCGTGAACGTAATCTGGTAGAAAAGAAAATCCAGCAACAAGAAGTTTGCAACCAGCGCCAACACCAGGAAGGCTGGGCACAGCAGCCGAAAAAGCTTATGTGAAACGGTCTGCAGCCACAATCGGTTGGCGAAAGGGTTAAGCAGCCAGGGGTGCTGTACCAGCAGTTGAAAGTTGCCGGCAATGGTACGTGCCTTGCGCCGGAACTCCGCCTCAGGGCTAACGGCTAAAGGTTCACTGGCTAGCGCCCCCGACTCGAACAGAACCCGGTAGCCTTTACGGACGATCTGCATGGGAATCAGCACATCATCAAGAATGGTGTCTGTGGGAATGGGTTCAAACAGTTCGCGTCGAATCGCGTACAGGGCCCCGGTGACCCCCACCGTGGAATCAACGCGGCTTTCGCTGAGGCGGATGAACTTTTCGTAGCGCCAATAGAAGCCGACACCATCCATGCTGCCGTCCGCTTCGCCCCGTGTCAGCACCAGCTCGCCGCTCACCGCCCCGATCCTGGCGTCGACAAAATTTTCCACCAGCATACGAATGGCGTCTTCCGCAATGGTTTGACGCACGTCCATCAGCACCACGATCTCGCCGCGCACTTGTGGAATCACGTCATTCAATACCGCGGGTTTGCCACGATGCGCTTCAAAGTGTATGACGCGCACGCCCGCCGTGTCGAAAGTGCTGGCCAGGGCCACGGTTGCGTCGCTGGAGCCGTCCGAGGCAATCACAATCTCAAGACTTCCTGGCTCGTAGTGGAGGCCAAGGAGATTCTCGATCCGCCGCACAATGCGCGGTGCTTCGTTGTGGGCTACCACCACAATGCTGACCGTCGGCCTCAGGGCCTTGCGCAGGTGCGGCTGGCCACGAACTTGCGCCCACGCTTTGATCAGCAATGGATAAACGACGTAGGTATACCCCAGCACCAGAGCCGCTACCCAGAACAAGATGTGTAATGCCATCATTCTCAGTCCATTCTCAGCTTGATTGTGTGTTGGCGCTCAGGGTTATGGCTTGGGGCAATGGCTCAGGGGAGTGGCGCACTTGAGAACGAAGGGGAGTGCTCGCGACAGACTGCGCTACCGCCGTGAAACTCATCGGCTCACGCCACCCTTTCCGCATCGGTTTCAGCGTCATATCGGGTTTCAGAATTGGTTTCGACTTCGCGCTCTGCTTCACCTTCAGCATGACCTTCGCCTTCACCGTCCAGATGAGGATTGAAGTAGGGATTTGCTGGAGCACGCTCAGTAAGTCTGAGCGCGCCGCGCGTGAGATCAATGATGACCTGGTCTGGCGAAGCCAACTGCAGAACGTGAAGGGCATCAGGATCTGCACTGCCGATGACCAGG
>JBGTHE010000427.1:0-1797 GCA_041746335.1 Lysobacterales bacterium
GAGTTTTCTGCGAGCAGCCAATTCACCCAAACGAGGCAGCAAAGCTTCAGCCCAGTTGTGGTGGACAAAAAGAATACTCTGCGCCGAACATTTCTGACCGGAGGTGTTGTAGGCGTCCTGGTCGCATTGCCAGGCTACATATTCCAGCCAATCAGGTTGAAAGTCGGGCCCAATAATTTTCCAGTCAAAGCCCGCATCCTCCAGCCTTACTTTTCCTCTCATGATTTCCGAAACCCGTTCGGCCACCTGGCTGGAACCGGTGAACTGCACCAGCCGAAGGTCATCACGGGCTTGTTCCAGCAAACGACCCATTTGACTGCCGCGGCAATGGATCAGGTCAATATCAGTGGCCGACAAACCTGCATGGATCAACAGTCGAATGAATTGCTCAATAACGGCACTCACCCGTGAATCGACCTTGAGCAACACTTTGTTTCCCATGAACAGAGCGCCCAGAAGTTGCAAAGCCGTGATTTCCAGCGGGAAATTAAAAGGGCCGATAATCGCCACCGGGCCAAAAGGCCAGCGGTAGCCTCGCGACTCCTGCCCGGGCCGGTCGCCAGGGTTGGAAAAACCGCGCGCCAGGAATCGAACGCCATCACCGGAAAAATTCTCCAGATATATCCGCGTTACAGTTACCTCTCCCAATGCCTGTTCCCAGCTTTTGGGCATGACTCTCTGGATCAGTCGCGTGAAATAGTGGCTGTTAACTTCGTCTGCCAGAAGTGCAGCAGCTTTTGCGCAAACCCGACCCAGCTCGACATAACGTTGAGGATTCTTGAGCGGATTGTGCAATCCGGATTTCGGGCATTGCTTCAAGCTATCGATGAAGGGAGTCAACTCCTCTGTATCAGGAACCTGTAGGAACGCCCCGCCATGCAAGGGGTCGGGAATATCGTCGCGTAACTCAGAACCTTCAAGCCAGTTGCCCGCCAGCAGGTTACGCACAACTCCGGGATGATGGGGGCTCATGCCGTCGAAGGGATTGACGGTAGCGAATACTGGGATCGGTGAATTCGTCATTTGCTCAAAGTTCGTTCAATAAAGTGATAAGTCATAGTATACTGATTATGACATGTAATAAACTAATTGTTGACATGTCACCCGATATTCATACTTCCAAGCCCGGGAACTTAACCAAAAAAGTGTCAAAAGTGTCACCAAAAAATTCGACTCGGCGAAGTCGTAATGGAGTCGGGGTTTCCCAAAAAGACGAGGCGTATGAACGCGTCTATCAGGACATCATCACATGCCGCCTGCAACCCGGTGAACGGATATCCGAAGCCGCGTTGGCACTGCTCTATGGGGCGGGCAAAGCATCGATCCGGACCGTCCTTCTGCGCCTGGTGCAGGAAGGCCTGGTTGAAAACAATGGGCGCTATGGGCATCAGGTTATTCCTCTCACGCTTGAATCCATCCGCAACGTCCTGGAGTTGAGGTTGGTCCTGGAGCCTGCAGCTGCCGAATTGGCCGCTGGTCGCGTTGATGCGGAAAGACTGCGCGGATTCAACGAACACACAGGGATTGACCTTTCAAAATCGAACTGGAAAGTCAATGCGAATTATCTTGAGGCCAACCGCGATTTTCATGTGGCCATTGCGGAATACTCCGGTAATGCGCAACTGGCGATCTGGCTAAAGCATCTGCACCACCTTTCTTTCAGGACGTTTTATCTGCTGGAGCGGTCAGGCACATTGATTGCGGGCGGTCAGGAAAGCCATGAACAGATGATCCAGGCTTTGGAGAGTGGCAACAGCAAGGAAGCTGCGAGACTGGCACGCGAACACATGCAATCAA
>JBGTHE010000428.1:0-6765 GCA_041746335.1 Lysobacterales bacterium
GCAGCTGGTTAGCATTCGCGTACTGCTCACGTTATTGATGCTGTTCTGGGGTCGGGCCTGGTTCAGGGCTACCAGTGTTATTCTGGAGGCTCTGGAGAAAAACCGGGAGAGGTTTCATGCTTTCCAGCCACGTACGGTGCCCTTGTTCGAAATGGGCATCAAATTGTTTCTGGTTGGGTTGTTCGTTTACCTGTTTTTCAGTATCTGGGGCATTGATGCAACGGCCTGGGTGGCATCAGCCGGTATTATTGGTATTGCGGTCGGTTTTGCCGCCAAAGATACTTTGGCCAACCTGATTTCAGGGGTGTCCATTGTTGCGGATGCGCCGTACAAACTCGGTGATTACATCGTGCTGGATACCGGAGAGCGCGGCATCGTCACTCACCTGGGGATTCGCTCAACGCGTTTGCTGACCCGCGATGACGTAGAAATTTCCATCCCCAACGCGGTCATCGGCGCCGCCAAGATCACGAATGAAAGCGGTGGGCCCTGGGTCAAGCAACGCATTCGAGTGCCCGTGGGTGTGGCATATGGCAGTGATACCGAGAAAGTCGTTCGCCTTATGGAAGAAATTGCCAATGAAAATGGTACTGTGCTGGATAATCCAGCTCCGCGGGTCAGGATGCGGGCATTTGGCGACAGTTCTCTGGATTTCGAATTGCTGGGCTGGATTGCCACACCGGAACAGCGCGGTCTGGTGATGCATGAACTGTTGATGGAAATCGATCGGCGCTTCAGGGCTGAGAACATCGAGATACCGTTCCCGCAACGTGACTTGCACATTCGCAGCGGCCTGCATCAATCGCTCGACGAAGAGGACTGATGTTGCGGCAGGGAATGCGCTGCATCCCTTGGGTTGCTTTGGAGCCCGGGAACCAGCCGGATCAGCTTGCGAGGCGCCGCAACAGTTCCTGTGTCACACCTTGCAATGGAACTTCTTCGTTCTCTGCGGCCGTGCGCAAGCGATACTCCAGCATGCCGCTGTCAATCCCGCGCTCGCCAATCACCAGGCGGTGGGGAATGCCAATCAGTTCCATATCAGCAAACATCACGCCAGGGCGTAAATCCCGGTCATCAAGAAATGCTTCTACTCCTGCAGCCAGCAATTCCTGGTAAATTTCTTCAGCCAGGTCGCGAACCCGGTAGGCCTTCTTTGCATTCATGGGGAGTATGGCAATCTGGAAGGGGGCCAGTGGCTGTGGCCAGCAGATTCCGCGCTCATCGTGATTCTGTTCTATTGCGGCTGCCACAATGCGGGAAACTCCGATGCCATAACAGCCCATTTCCAGGGCATGAGAACGGCCGTCTTCCCCCAGCACCACTGCATTGAGGGCGGTGGAATACTTGGTGCCGAGCTGGAAGATATGTCCCACCTCTATACCTCGAGCCAGCCGGATTTCACCCGCACCATCCGGACTGGGATCGCCTTCCACAACGTTTCGCAGATCAGCCTGAGGGGGCAGGGGCAGATCGCGCTCCCAGTTGATTCCGAAATAATGTTGGCCGTCAATATTGGCGCCCGCCACGAAATCGGCCATCTGGGCGACACTGTGATCGACAATGCACGGTATTGGGCAGTTAAGCGGACCCAGTGAACCCGCTGCCGCGCCCATTACTGACTGGATTTCGTCTTCCGATGCAAAGCGTAAAGGTGCAGCAACCGCATCCAGCTTGGCAGCCTTGAACTCGTTAAGCTGATGATCGCCTCTTACCAGCAGGGCAATGAAATTACTCGCATGGCCGTCTGCTGCAGCCACCACCAGTGTTTTTACTGAAGCTTGTGGGGAAACGCCAAACTGTTTCCCGAGATCTTCAATGGTGCGGGCCTCCGGAGTATCGACCCGTCGCAGGGCTTCCCTGGCCGCAGCCCTGGTTGCCGGGGGTTTGGCGGCTTCCGCCAGCTCAATATTGGCGGCAAAATCCGACCCACTGGAGAAGGCAATCAGGTCCTCACCTGAATCAGCTAACACATGAAATTCATGCGAAGCGTTGCCTCCGATGGCGCCAGAATCAGCCCTTACCGCCCGGAAGCTCAGTCCGGCGCGCGTAAAAATACGCGAATAAACCTCGTACATTTCCCAGTAGGTGGCTTCCAGGCTGGCAGCATCGATGTGAAAGGAATAGGCATCCTTCATCAGGAATTCGCGCGCTCGCATCACACCGAAGCGAGGCCGGATTTCATCGCGGAATTTGGTCTGGATCTGATAAAAAGTAATGGGTAGCTGTTTATAACTGCGCAATTCATTGCGCGCGAGGTCGGTTATCACTTCTTCGTGGGTGGGGCCAAACACATATTCGCGACCAGCGCGATCGGTGAGCTTCAGCAACTGCCCACCAAAGTCTTCCCAACGGCCGGTTTCGCGCCACAATTCGGCCGGTTGCACGGCCGGCATCAGCATCTCCAGGTAACCGGCGCGATCCATTTCTTCGCGCACAATGTTCTCAACTTTGCGAAGCACGCGCCAGCCTAACGGGGTCCAGGAGTAAATTCCTCCGGTGAGCTTGCGGATCATGCCTGCCCGCAGCATCAGCTGGTGACTGGCGATTTCCGCATCGGCCGGGGTTTCCCGGGTGGTGACTAAATGGAATTTACTGGCTCTCATAGCTGGCTACGCTGTCGCTGTAAACCGCGCATTGTAGCCGGCCACCCACCAATGGGGTAGCAGATTGGACTGCGGAGCCGTTGAGCAAGACATTTGTCGCTGAACAATTCACCCCATCCGCAGGCAATCCGGATGTGTAATCAGTCGCAGAAACTGGCTATCTGGCTTTTGCGTTCTTCGACCATCCGGACCCGTTCTTCGTCATCGAGTCGGGTGGTATTACCATCTTCGTCGGTAGAGAACACGCGTCGGTTCGGTTCAATGCGAGCCAACTCGTCGCGAGCCTGCAGGCACAATTTATCGCGTTCCGCCCGCTTCTCCCTTTCTGCTTCCCGGCGCTCGGCTATGGCCTGGCGTTGTTGATCGGCATAAGAAAGTTCAGCGGGAGCAGTGCCCAGGTCGGCTTCGGCAGTGGTGTTATCCGCCTCTTCATTGATTGGCTCGTCAATCACGGTATCTGCCGGATCTTCGGCATCATCGAAGGGGACCGTTTCAGTTTTGGGAATCAATTCCTGGCTTGCTTCTACATTGGCGGGAGGAGCCCGGTCGCTGAAGTGCTTGACCCCATTCTCGTCAGTCCAGCTGTAGATGCTCTGGGCCATCGCTACCCAAGGAACCATCAGGACCAGGATCGCGAGCCATATTGCCATGCGAATGCTTTTCATTCCTGCCTTCCTTGCCGGGATAAGTAAGCATTCTTATAGCACACTGCAGGGCTTTTTCGCGAGGCGGGGTGACTGGTTGCAAAAAACAACACCGAACCACCGCCGAGACTCCGGATAAATCAGGGTTTTCTTAGTGCTATGATGCTTGCGTTTCAGCTTATTGGGGCAGTGTATGGATCAGGACGAAAAAAAGCGGCATAAGGGTGTATATCTGTTGCCAAACGCCTTGACCACGGGCGCCATGTTTGCGGGTTTTTTTTCCATTATCAGCGGTATCAATGGTAATTACAGTGCTGCCGTAGTGGCTGTAATCGTTGCGGGATTTCTCGATGGTCTGGATGGCCGTGTGGCCCGATTAACCAATACCCAAAGCGCCTTTGGCGTGCAATACGACAGCCTCTCGGATCTGATTTCCTTTGGTCTGGCTCCTTCCCTGCTGGCTTTCAACTGGACCTTGGCCAGTATGAGCGAAATCAGCCCGCTGGCTGGCAAACTGGGCTGGCTGGCCGCTTTTCTGTTTGCTGCTTGTGCGGCCTTGCGTCTGGCGCGTTTCAATACCCAGGTGGGCGTTGAGGACAAAGGATATTTCCAGGGGCTGGCATCACCTGCTGCCGCCGGAACACTGGTTGCCACCATCTGGTTCTTTGTCGATCAGGGAGTGCAGGGTGACAACGCCTTTGTCCGCTGGGTAATCTGGTTTGAAACCATCGCACTGGGCTTGCTGATGTTTTCCAATGTGCGGTATTTCAGCGGCAAGTCCTGGCCGAAGGGTGATCGTGTGCCCTTATACATGATGTTGCTGCTCGTATTGATTTTCGTATTGTTGGCCATCGATCCACCCACGGTGTTGATGGCAATTGGTTTGATTTACGTGATCACCGGCCTGGTGATGACCATCCTGCGCCGCCAGCAGCACCGGACCCGGCGGGAGCAGCGCCGATCGTCAAGCAACGAAACTTCAAGTAGCGACGCAGTTGCGAATGAAAAACGCGAGGACGATGCTGCGTGATCAGTGAAGGACAACGACTGCAATACCTGGAGGCCATGGGTATTCAACCCTGGGTGCGCCGTGAGCGGGCCATGGGTCCAGGCATTCGGGAGCCCGATCACCTGGATCCAGCTGAACCCGAAAATCCTGTCACTGTGTCACATTCGTCCGGTGAGCAGCATGGCAATCAGGTCTCAGCCACGCCAGCCTGCTTTGAAATAGGGCCTGGTTCCGGTTCAACCCTTTTGTTGTGCAACCACCCCGAGGATGCCGCTACTCCTTTGGCCAGCGATATTGCACGCTGCCTGGATGAAGCGCCGGTGTGGGGCTGGCGTACGCACCGCACTGGCGGGGCAGGCACAGCAAAACCCGGTCTCAGCCTGGAACGGGCGATCAATGAGCGTCTGTTTACTCGAGTGTTGGTATTTTGCGACGACTCTGCTGCCCTCCCGGTGGGTCAATTTGAAGTCTTGAGCAGCGCCTGCATTATTTATGCGCCACCCTTAGCCGAACTGGCCGGTCACCCGGCACATAAACGCAGGCTCTGGATGCAACTGCTCACTCACGGCTGGTGCGCTCGCAGCCACTGAACCAAGCACATGAGTACAGCAGCACAGAATTTGCAGTACCTGGTCAGACGAATGGACTATTCCGATCTGGCAAGGATCATGGAAATAGAGCAGGCTGCTTATCCCTTCCCCTGGACTCTAACAATATTCCAGGATTGTCTGCGTGTGGGCTACAGTGGTCACACCCTCGTACAGGAGCAGCAGATGGTTGGCTATTCCATGCTTACACATGCCGCTGATGAGGCTCATTTGCTGAATCTTTGCATCGACCCCCATTGGCAAGGCCGTGGCCTGGGGCATTTATTGCTGGAGCATGCCATTCAGTGGGCACAACAGATGGGTGTGGATTCCATGTTTCTGGAAGTCCGGCCAAGCAATAAAACTGGCATTTCCCTCTATCGTAAACACGGTTTTCGTGTTGTTGGGGAGCGGCCGGATTACTACCGCGCCGCGAACGGTCGCGAGAACGCCCTCATCATGAAATACGACCTGCCCGGGCCCTTTGGTCCGCGCACTTCCGATTGGTCAGATCAACTGCCTTTCTGAAGTTTCTGCCATAGCTGCGTTTTGCGGCAAACCCCTTCAGTGGTTCATGGTTTCAAGTTTTTTAATCTGCTCAGTCAGGCGGGTCAGGTTATTTTCGTGCTCGAATAGACGTTGGCGTTCCTGCTCCACTACTTCGGCCGGCGCATTCTCCACAAAACGCTTATTACCCAGCTTGGACTGGCAGGTTTTGACATGTGCTTTCTCGCTCTGCAACTGCTTGCGCAATCTTGTCAGCTCTGCACCCACGTCGATCAGCCCAGCCAGCGGCACCAGTATCTTCAGGTCGGCCAGTAAGGAAACGGCGCACTGGCTGGTGTCGGCAGCATCATCAACCCATTGGATGCTGGAGGCGCGAACCATCTGGCTGAATACGCTTTGGTGGCGCTGCAGGCGTTCACGATCGACCTCGTTGCCGCCCTGAAAGCGGATGTCCAATGGTTTGCCGGGTGCGATGTTCAGCTCGGAGCGTATCCGCCTCACCC
Source organism: Lysobacterales bacterium (assembly GCA_041746335.1). Lineage (GTDB taxonomy): Bacteria > Pseudomonadota > Gammaproteobacteria > Xanthomonadales > SZUA-36 > JAWXBM01. The sequence goes on from JBGTHE010000428.1 coordinate 5,854, forward strand.
CCTGGATCACTTCTTTCAGCCAGTGAATGTCCTGATCAATGTTTTCGTCAATGCGATTGGCGTGCGGCCAGGGCTGCAGCATGATGGTAGCGCCCTCAATACCCAGCTGCGGACGAATACGCTGCCAGATCTCCTCAGAGATAAACGGCATAATGGGATGCAGGCATCGCAGCGTGCTCTCGAGCACATTCAGCAAGGTGTGGCGCGTGGTCGACTTAGCCGCTTCGTCTTCACCCTGCAGAGTGGATTTGGTGAATTCCAGGTACCAGTCGCAATATTCGTTCCAGACAAACTCATAAATCGAATGGGCAGCCAGGTCCAGCCGGTAGTCGCCCAGGTGGCCATTCACTTCACTGACCATTCGATCGAGTCGTGAGAGTATCCAGCGGTCAATAGGGCCGGGTTCAGAGTTGCCGCTTATGGTCTGACCCTCTGTTTGCATCAGTACGAAGCGTGCTGCGTTCCACAGTTTGTTGCAGAAGTTACGGTTACCTTCTATGCGCCCCAGTTCGAAACGGATATCACGCCCGGTTGTCGCCAGAGAAGCAAAGGTAAATCGCAAGGCGTCGGTACCGTAGGCCGGAATGCCTTCAGGGAACTCTTTCCGGGTGGCCCTTTCGATGGCTGGAGCCATTTGTGGCTGCATCAGGCCAGTGGTGCGTTTGGCAACCAGTGATTCCAGATCGATACCGTCAATCAGGTCCAGCGGGTCCAGCACATTGCCCTTTGACTTTGACATTTTCTGGCCTTGTCCGTCGCGAATCAGGCCGTGGATGTAAACCGTCCGAAAGGGCACATCATCCATGAATTTCATGCCCATCATGATCATGCGGGCCACCCAGAAAAAGATGATGTCAAAGCCGGTCACCAGCACGCTGCCCGGATAGAAGCTTTTCAAGCGCTCGGTGGGCT
>JBGTHE010000429.1:0-8021 GCA_041746335.1 Lysobacterales bacterium
AGCACGCGGTGACGATCTGGATCGTATCCTCGGCCTGGAATTGGGTGCCGATGATTATGTGGCCAAACCCTGCAATCCGCGAGAGCTGCTGGCGCGCATTCGGGCTGTGTTGAGGCGCACCGGCAGCACCGGAGTATCCAATATTCTGCAGGTGGATGACCTAGAGCTCAACCAGGGCAGCCGTACCCTGCTGCTGCGTGGCGAGCCTGTTGAGTTGACCAGCACGGAATTCAGCATTCTGCAATCCTTGCTCCAGAATGGCGGCGCAGTAGTAAGCAAGCGCGATTTGTATGTGGATGCCCTGGGACGCGAACCTGTGGCACATGACCGAAGCGTGGACATGCATGTCAGTAATTTGCGGCGCAAGCTGGGGCCAGGAGTGAATGGCGAAAACCGCATTGAAACCATACGAGGTATTGGCTATCAATACCGCGTTGGTTAGGTAGCACATGTCACGCCTGTTCTGGAAATTGTTCCTGACCATGTGGCTGAGCATTGTGGGGTTTTCTGCTTCCATCGGTTTGCTAAATGACAAGCTGGCGAGGGAACAATGGGCTGAAGAACCAGCCAATACTTTTTCGCGGGGCATGTACCGCATTTCCCAAAGGCTGAAAATCACTCTGACGACTGCGGGTACCGAAGCGGCGCGCGAAGAGCTGGTGGCCATTCCTCGCATGTCGCGCAATTACATTTTTGTGGTGGATGAAAATGATGCGGAAATTCTTCGTCGCGACGCCATACTGAAGGCTCTGCGCGCCCGGCATGGTCGGATGGAAGCCGAAGCGGTTACTGCCCGGGATGGTCAGGAGTACACCATCTATTTAGTGGACAGAATTCCGCCTACCACCATTCTGGCTCCGGGTCCTGATGGCACGGCTCTGCGCATACTGGCGGGTGCTCTGATCTCTGCACTGGTCAGCTTTTTCCTGGCACGTTCCCTGACTGCGCCGCTAGAGGCGCTGCGCACCGCTACCCGGCGAATTGCTGCAGGCGATCTGGATGCGCGGGTGGCGGAAACCACACCTCAAAGGCGCGACGAATTTGGTCAGCTGGGGGCAGATTTCAACCAGATGGCGGCGCGCCTGCAAACCATGCAACAGGCCAGTCGGCGATTGTTGCGGGATGTCAGCCATGAGCTTCGCTCACCACTGGCGCGGTTGTCGGTAGCACTGGAAATAGCGCGCAAGAAGGGCTCTGAGGCGATCACCCCGGAACTCAATCGCATTGCGCTGGAGGGCGACAGGTTGGAGGCGCTGGTCAATGATGTGCTGGGCCTGTTGCGGGAAACTTCGGAAAACTCACCCAAACAGGATGAGACCCTGAATATTTCAGCGCTGCTGACCGAACTGGTGGAAGTGGTTAATTACGAAGTAGCGGATGGCAAGCCCGGCGTGCAATGGCAGCCCGGCGAGGAAGTGTGGTTCTTTGGCGATCGCGAACTATTGTGGCGCACCATGGAAAATCTGCTGCGTAACGCGCTGCGGCATACCGATGCAGATCGGGGTGTGGTGTTGAGTTTGCAGGCCGAAGCAGCCAACCGGCAGATACTGATCGTAGTGCGCGATTTTGGCACGGGTGTTCCTGAAGCAGAGCTGGAAAAGATCTTTGAACCGTTCTACCGCGTGCAGGAGTCGCGCGATCGTCACTCCGGTGGCCACGGCATTGGTCTGTCAATCGCGGCTGCGGCTGTAGTTCGGCACGGTGGAGTCATCAAAGCAAACAACGCCAGCGATGGGGGATTGTGTGTAAGCGTCTGCCTGCCCTGGCATGCAGCCAAGAGCTGATCCAGGTACACAAATTCTGAGTTGTTCCGAAAACTGCTATTTCAGGCCTGTTCTTCAAGCCCGGTGAAAGGGGAACGGCAGAACCATATCGATGTGGCCTGCCTGCAGAATAGCCATCAACAAACGATCTACTCCCACCGCCACACCAGAACATTCAGGCAAACCGGCCTGCAGAGCAGCCAACAGGCGCTGATCCAACGGATTGATGTCTTCACCGCGCAATTGACGCAGCTTGCGGTCCTGTTCAAAACGTTGCTTCTGCTCAGTCCAGTCTGTGAGTTCCTGGTAGCCGTTCGCCAACTCGGTCTGTCCGACGTAAATTTCAAATCGTTCAGCCACTGCCACCCCATCCTGCCGAACCCGTGCCAATGCAGCCTGCTGCGGGAGAAAATCAGCGATAACTGTGACGCTTTCGGCATCAAGCGCGGGTTGTATCAGATGGCTCAACAGTAAATCGAGCCAGCCATCCAGGTCCAGTTGACCGGCATGGATATCCCGCTCCAGCGCCAGCGCCCGGCACTCTTCTTCATCACAAGAGTGCGGGTCCAGTCCCAGGTGGCTGCGGAACAGTTCGCGGTAGGTGATGTGAGTGATGGGCCAATCGGCGAACAGGCCACGGCCACAATGCTGCACCAGCTCTATGACCTCCAGGGCCAGTTCGCGATAAGTCAGGTCATGCCGATACCATTCCAGCATGGTGAACTCCGGGTTGTGCCGTGCGCCTTTTTCGCCGGCACGAAAGACCCGTCCCAGTTCATAAATGTCGGGTAACCCTGCCGCCAACAGGCGCTTCATAGGATATTCGGCAGAAGTCCGGAGGTAGCGCGGTGATGACGAATCGGTGGCGATGCTGGCAATGTTCGGATCAGAATTACCTGCGCTGGAGAGCATCGCCGTTTCAACCTCCAGAACTTTTCGCGCGAAGAAAAATGCGCGTATATCGGCCAGCAGCCGGGCGCGAGCCTCAATGGCCTGGCGAGATGCCGTGGGACGCCAGTCATCCAGTGCGTTAGTCATGCGGATTTTTTAATGACTGTAAGCGTAGCTGGATGCCAATAGGTCGTATTTCCAGGGCTTCGGTCTGCAGATCGTGCATGGTCAGGGGATGCGCCCGCATCCAGTCTTCCGTAAGCCTCAGAGTGAATTTCTGGCCGCTGACTTTAAGCCGCAAATCCGGAATGGTCATGCTGTCACGGGAACGACAGAATATGCAGGCCAGTCGCAGGCAGAACAGCGATTGTTTCAGTGCCTGGTGCACACGGTCAGGCAAAAATTGAGCGAAATCTCCCAGGATCGGTCGGCGGTGGTGGCGCACCAGGGCGGCAAGAAACAATTGCTCTGTGGTGGTGAACCCGGGCATATCAGACTGTTGCACCAGGTAGCCGGAATGCTCCTGGTAATGACTGTGTGACACACTCAAGCCCACTTCATGCAGCTCAGCCGCCCAAAGCAACATGTTGTGATGGATGGCTCGCAAGCCACATCCTTCAGACACTTGTTCAAACAGCAGGCTGACTGTGGATTTAACCCTGTCAGCCTGAGCCTCATCCACGTTGTGGCGTCGCTTGAAGGCCAGTACTGTGCTTTCGCGGGGATCGCGATGCTCCAGACGACCCAGCATGTCGTATAGCAGACCCTCACGCAGCGCATACGGCGAAGTGCGAATGCTTGGGAGCTCAAAGGTCGCGAAGCAGGCGGCCAGCATCACCAGTCCACCGGCAATGACCGGCTGGCGTTGATCAGACAATCCAGGATATTGCACCTCAGTGGTGGACTTGAAGCTCAGTAAATCCGTGCAAATTTCTTTCAGACTGGATTTATCAATGTCGGATTCCCCGAGTCCGGATTGTCGGCAGATTTCGCTGATCGCCAGCACCGTGCCCGAGGACCCAATTGCAGTTTGCCAACCGGTTTGAAGATGACGCAGACGCAACTCCAGCAACTCAGCCATGACTGCTTCCATGGCTTTGTTCCAGCGCTTGCGGCTGATTTTGCCAGAGCCGAAAAACCTCTGGGTCAGGCTGACACAACCGTACTGCACACTTTCCAGCTGCAGGGTTTCAGGACCCTTACCTATGATAAATTCTGTGCTGCCACCACCGATATCGATCACCAGCTTGCGGTCTTCATGACCAGACACACCCTGCGATACACCCAGGTATATTAACCGGGCCTCCTCGCGTCCCGCGATGACATCTATGCTGCATCCGAGACTGGTTTCGGCAGCCAGCAGGAAGGCGTTGGCATTTTTCATGCGCCGGAAGGTATGAGTACCCACGGCGCGCATATTGTCGGCCGGAATACCCCGAAGCCTTTGACCAAAACGCGCCAGGCAATCAAGGGCTCTGTGGCGCGTTTCCGCATTAAGGTGGCCAGAGCTGTCGAGGCCGCCACCCAGTCGGACCATTTCCTTGATGCGATCAAGAACCCGCAACTCACCGTGCTCACGGCGCGCAACCAGCAAATGAAAACTATTGCTGCCCAAGTCTATGGCAGCATAGGTTTCGGCGCGCTCAGGTTCATTCATACAGCAGTTTTCCAGCCAGGATCTTCAGCCCGCAATATACCGCCAGTATGCCATGTGGTTGGCGCGGCAACTCAGACAGGGAGCAGTTTCTAAAACAAAGCCGCGTTTGCCTACTTGTACTTGAATTGAAGGTCCAGCTGTAAGCGGTCCAGGTCGCGCTCTTCGCCATGATCTATGTCAATTTGGGTGAGATAGTAGGTCATGCGGAAATTCCAGTTGTCATGAATGGCATAAGCACTGCTGAACACCGCGCCTTCATTGTTGGTACCACCGTCACCAAAATCAGAATCGGTCAAAAGTCCCAGAATTGCATCGGCCTCAAGTTTTTTATAGGCCATGCGGAGTTCCCAGCTGCCTTTCTTCCTGGCTTCGTTGTAGTTGATGCCAAAGGCATAGCCGCTGTTATTTTCCTCTGCATCCAGGTTTTGAACGTAGTTTAAAAATATCAGGGCGGGGCGATCAAAAAGGTCAAAGCCGAGCTCCACAAATCCTTCCATCTCACGGTAGTCATACAGGTAAGTGCCACTGAGGGGGTTGAAACTGTTCCCATAGAAGTCGCCGTCACCGAAGAAAGAAAACTTGCCAGCCGTGTCGAAGCGGTAGTAACCCGTGCCCAGAGTGAGGTTCATTTGCGTGCTTAAAGGAACGGCCAAACCAAGCTGTACTCCGTAAGAGAACTCCTGCTGCGCACTTTTGCTGTCACTCTCTATCCAGGTGCCCAGGCCGACCGCAAAGAATTTACCATTGTCGTAGCGCAGCGAAGTGCCTTCCGGGCGCCAGTCATCATCCCAGAGCAATCCAAAATTTCCAGCCCGATGTTGCTGCTGTTTGAACTTGCCCCCTAACACTGCAATATTTTTCAGGCCAGTCCACTCGAAATAGGCCAAGTCCACGCTGATGGGTTTGGACGAACCGCCTCCTCCAATGGTCTGGTTGGTAGAAACCGGATCCTGGCCTCCAGTGGCAAGGCCCAGGCCTACTTCTACAGTGTCACTGACATCAGCCTGCAGCAGTGCACGCGCGCGAATGCGGTTACGGTTTCTGTCATCCTGGCCTTCAGTATCGATGTTCTCAAAACGGTAGCGAAAATCGCCTGACCAGCGCATCCGTTCAGCCCATGCTACTGCAGCCATGCGCTCTTCGACCTGAGCATTGACTGCCTCCTCGATCTTACGGTCAAGTTCCTCCTCCGACGCAGCAGCCTGTTGGGCAGGGCCAATGGTCGGCGTTGAAGTCGGGCTCGCACGGAGCGTCTCTATGTGGCTGACAGCGGGCTCAACTTGCGTGGATTTTTCCAGTTGATCCAGTCGCTCCGACAGTAAACGAATCTGCTCTCGCAAGGCCTGAATTTCGGCGCTGGTGACTTCAGTTGCTGCGACGTCGATACTGAGGGTGAGAAAGGCAAAGGCGCAATATGCAGCCAGATTTTTCATGTTTGACTCCCGCGTATTGGCTGGTCTCCAGATACGCGACGGGCCAACCAAGCGGCTCCGTCTGTACCAAGATCATTACGGCAGGGAGTTTATTTCTGATTTGTGACAGTTGTGTTACTTGATGGTGACAATATGACAATTTGTCACAGCTTGAATTATGGCTGCGAGTCAGCCGTAGTGACTGGCTGGGGCAACTTCTGCATTTCCCGATGGGCCACAGCGTACGGCAAGGGCGCAAAAGCTGCGCGAATGACCTGCTCCTGTCCCTGGCGTGACAGAACCATTCGAATGAATTCAGCCTGCACCGGGTTCCAGGCTTGCGCGGGGTCATGGTTAACGTATATGTACAACAAGCGGGCGAGGGGATAGCTGCCGTTAATAGCGTTTTCTGTTGTCGCTTCCACAAAATCCCCTTGTTGAGCCTGGCTGGAAGTCCGTGCCAGCGGCAATATCCTGACTTTGTCACTGGCATAGCCGAGCGCCGAATAGGCGATGCCAAAGGGCGACTGCGAAAGCGCTTGAACCATTGACGCCGAGCCGGGAAATTCGGTCAGCTCTGCCTGGAATTCACCATCGCAGAGGGCGTGGTGCCTGAAATATTGGTAGGTGCCGGAAATGGCGTTGCGGCCATATAGTTCGATCGCTTGTGAGGACCAGCCGGCAGCCAGTCCGAGTTGTCCCCAAAGCCTGGTGGCACTACCCGAACCACAGGCGTTGGTGGCTGAAAAAATATTATCAACCTGCTCCATGCTGAGTCCTGGCAGGGGGTTATCCGGATGAACCAGCACCGCCAGTGCATCAATGGCAACCGTAAATGGTATGGGCTTGTAACCCCGCTGACGTTCAAATTCCTCAATTTCCTGTTCGTTCATCAAACGGCTCATAGGGCCGATGTGATTATTTCCCAGAACGAGCGCAGGTGGCGCAGTGGCTGAACCGCTGGATTCAATACTGATATCTACGGAGGGGTAAAGAGTTTTAAAAGCTTCGGCCCACAATATTGAGAGGTTGGCGAGACTGTCAGAGCCAACACTGACCAGGCTGCCACTGAGTTCATCGACCGCCTGGTAATCAGGCCACTGGGAATGGGAGGCGGTGCTGTCTTGAGCCTGACCATAGGCTGGCCCCGCCACACAAAAGCTTGCCAACATTATAATTACACGCTGGCATAAGGGCAGGTTCCGTAAATTCATGGCAGGGTGCCGTATCCGCTGATAACACTCAAATGCTAAGGGCTGAGTATGACAATCTGGTTACGACGGACTGCTGGATGATTACAGCGCGCGATGCTCGCTGAAAGCGGGTTCAGTGTCTGGGGGCGCTGGCGGGGGAGGGAAACTGGCAACTGAATACACTGCCTTCGCCCAGCTCGCTTTGGATCAACAACTTGGCATCATGCGCATTCATCACGTGCTTGACAATGGCGAGACCCAGGCCGGTACCGCCGCTTTGTCTTGAACGATCCGGGCTGACGCGGTAAAAACGCTCGGTAAGTCTGGGTATGTGGCGTTGAGGAATGCCAATGCCGGTGTCTGCGACGGAAAACGTTGGTCCCTGCGGAGCGTTTTTCCACTGTACCTTGATTCTCCCACCCTCGGGTGTGTAGTGGATGGCGTTGAAAATCAGGTTGCGGAAAGCACTTTCCAGATGGGCGGAGGCTCCAATCAGGTTGAGGCCGTTTTCAGCTTCAAACACCAGTTTGTGGCGGCCGCGGCTGAGCTCTTCAGCCTGCTCCCGCAACTGGCTCAGCAAGGCGCCCATGTCAACTTCCTTGCGTTCGATGTTGTGACCCTGACTTTGCAGACGCGACAATTCCAGCAGGTCATCCAGCAGATCTTTCATCTGGCTGGCTTGGCCCAGCATGCGGCCGGCAACCGTTGCCACGTCCTCGCTGCTGTGATCCTTCATGATTTCCAGGTAGCCCATCAACACCGTGACTGGGGTGCGTAGCTCATGGGATATATTGGCCACAAAATCACGACGCATCTGTTCGACATTGTGAACGCTGGTTATGTCGCGCAGTATCAGCAGACGCTCCTCATCCTGCAGAGGGATGGCGCTGATTTGCAGCCAGGCGTTGTCGTCCGCAGGTGAATGCATTTCCAGCTTGCGAAACGGCTGCTGCTTCTCCTTCAGCCACTGGGCAAACTCAGAACTGCGCACGAGGTTCGTAATGGACAAACCCAAATCTTCAGGCATGCGGAAGTTCAAAGCGGAAATGGCGGCCTGATTACACCAGGTGATGCAATCATGCCGGTCCAGCAGTAATGCAGCATC
>JBGTHE010000430.1:0-4231 GCA_041746335.1 Lysobacterales bacterium
GCGCGCCTGATCTTCCAGCTGTTGTAACTGCTCCAGGCTCAAAGCCGAGGCGATCAACAGAATGCAATCGGCACCCATCACCCGGGCTTCCAGCAACTGCCAGCCATCGATGATGAAATCCTTCCGCAGCACCGGCAAACTGCAGGCTGCCCGTGCCTTCTGCAGATATTCTGCGGAACCCTGGAAATACTGCCGATCGGTGAGCACTGACAGGCACGCTGCGCCGCCCGCTTCGTAACTGCGGGCGATGTCAGCAGGATTGAAGTTGACCCGGATCACACCAGCACTGGGTGAGGCTTTTTTAACCTCAGCGATCACTGCGGGGCCGGACTTCGCCACCCATTTCACGCGCTGCACAAAACCGCGCGGCGCAGGCATATCGGCTGCACGGGCTTGCAACTCGGCAGTTGAATGCTGCGTCTGTCCTGCGCTGATTTCTTCGCGCTTGGTGGCCAGGATACGTTGCAAAATATCACTCAAAACCAATACTCCATAAAGCAAGTTCTGGCCAGTACTGTGGACCGCAGTCTGGCCACTAAATCGATTCGCGCTCAACCCGTGCAGAAGTGGTTCGCTCGGCCAGTGCCGTTACTTTATGGGCAGCTGTACCATTCAACAAAGCCTGGCGAGCCAATTCCACACCTTCTGCAATGGACGAGGCCACATCTGCCGCATACAAAGCAGCACCCGCATTCAAAGCTACGATATCCGCAGCAGGGCCTGGCTGCCCATCAAATACCGCGCGAATCAGCGCTGCTGATTCTTCCGGGCTGTTGACCCTGGTGCTTTCAAGCGACTGCCGTGGCATTCCCACACTTTCCGGCTTGAACACCCAGGTTTTAACCTGGCCTTCGTGCAGCTCAGCGACATTCGTTGCGGCCGAGATGCTGAATTCGTCGAGGCCATCTTCAGAATGCACCACCAGCACATGCTTGCTGCCCAGCTTGCGCAAAACTTTTGCCATGGGTTCGGCCCAGCGCGCAGCGAATACGCCCAGCAACTGGTGCGGTGCGTTGGCCGGGTTGGTCAGCGGCCCCAACAAATTGAAGAGCGTCCGGGTTCCCAGTTCCTTGCGGGGTGCTGAGGCATAACGTGCAGCGGCGTGGTAGGACGGCGCAAACAGGAAACCTACATTCAGTGCTGCAATGCATTCGGCAACCTGCTCGGGTGGAATATCGAGGTTGACGCCCAGCGCTTCCAGCACATCGGCGCTGCCCGATCGCGATGACATGGATCGATTGCCGTGCTTGGCAACGCGTCCACCGGCCGCGGCAACCACGAACGCTGCGGCGGTAGAGACATTGAAGGTGTTGCTGCTGTCGCCCCCCGTACCACAGGTATCAACCAGATTATCCGGCGGCACTTCAATACGCGTGGCCAAGGCCCGCATCACCGTTGCAGCGGCAACGATTTCGTCCACGGTTTCGCCCTTGGTGCGCAGGCCGGCCAGAAAGCCGCCGATCTGAATGGGCGTGGCGCCGCCCGTCCTGATCTGTTGCATCACGGCCGTCATTTCCTCGCGACTCAGGTCGATGCGGTCAACAATGTTGCTGATGGCCTGCTTTATTTCCACGCGGAAACTCTCTTTAGGCTGCGTCGGGTTGCAGTTCAGGCGCGGCTGTGGCGAACTCCCGCAACTGGCATAAGTGCCGGTCTATCGCAACCAATCGCGGAAAGTCCTGCAGCTCCACTTCAAAGCGGCGCGCGTTGTACATTTGCGGCACGAGGCACACATCCGCGAGGCTCACAGAGTTGCCGTACAGATGCTGCCCATCGGCAGAGTATTGTGCCGCCCAGGTTTCCAGTGCACGAAAGCCGTCCACCACCCAGCGCGAATACCAGGCACTCACAGCTGCGTCGTCCTGCGCAAATTCCGCTTTCAGATATTTCAACACGCGCAGGTTATTGAGCGGATGGATATCGCAAGCGATCAGCTGGGCCACGGCATTGACGCGCGCTCTTGCCAATGGATCATGAGGCCACAGTGCGGGTGCGGGTATCAGTTGATCCAGGTATTCGATAATGGCGAGCGACTGGGCAATCACTTGACCCGCATGCGCACCATCGAGTTCCAGCGCTGGCACCAGGCCTTGTGGATGGGTGGCCAAATATTCTGCCGAGCGATGTTCACCCGTGGCCAGATTGGGAGTGATCTGCTGATACTCGATCTGCTTGTAGTTCAGCGCGATACGCACCCGGTAGGCGGCCGAACTGCGCCAGTAGGAATAAAGTCTCATGGCATACCGCTAGATGATTTTCACACTGAGCCTGGCAACGCCGTCGATACCGCCTTCCAGCGCATCACCGCGCTGCACCGCTGCCACACCTGCGGGTGTACCGGTAAATATCAGATCACCCGCGGCCAACGTGAAGAAAGTTGAAAGCTCGGCAATTATTTCCGGAATACCCCAGGTCATGTCGGCAATATCCGCTTCCTGGCGCATTCCACCATTAACCTCCAGCCAGATGCGGCCGCTTTCAACTGGCCCGGTTTGCTCGAGGGTACGCAGCTCAGAAATGGGCGCTGATTCGTCGAACGCCTTGCCGGTATCCCAGGGCTGGCCAGATTTTTTGGCGGCCGTTTGCAGATCGCGGCGGGTCAGGTCAATACCTGCCGCAAAACCGAATACGTGACTCCATGCCTCGCTGGCGGGAATGTCTGCTCCACCCTTACCGAGGGCCACCACCAGCTCGATTTCGTGGTGCAGATTTTGCGTACGTGGCGGGTAATGCGCTGACTGGCCTCCGGTGACGATGGCGTTAGCTGGCTTGGTGAAAAAACATGGCGGTTCGCCACGACCTTCCGCACCCATCGATTGCACCATCTCGCGTACGTGCTCTTCGTAATTTCGGCCTACACAATAAATACGGCGAACCGGAAACCGTTGCGGACTGTCGTGGATGGCCAGCGACGGTATCGCTTCTGGTTCAAAAATGTAATTTACGCTGGCGCTCATGCCCTGCATCACTCCCAATAGCGGCTGCTGACAGTCTTGAGGAAATTCCGCAGAAGGTCGTGCCCGCACTTCGTGAGTATGGATTCAGGGTGGAACTGCACACCATGGATCGGGTACTTGAGATGTCTCACGCCCATGATTTCGGAATCGTCTTGCGTTTCCGTCCAGGCCATTACGGCCAGGTCTTCCGGGATGTTTTCACGATCGATCACCAGCGAATGGTATCGGGTAGCTTCAAATGGCTGAGGCAAGTTCTGGAATATGCCCTGACTGCGATGGAATATTTTCGAGGTCTTACCGTGCATGATGCGCTGCGCGCGAACGATCTTGCAGCCAAAAGCCTGGCCTATGCATTGGTGACCGAGGCATACGCCCAGTAAAGGAATATATTCACCGAGGCGTTGCACCAATTCCACGCAGATGCCGGCTTCATTAGGCGTGCACGGCCCCGGTGAAATGACGATGCCTTCGGGATTCATGCGCGAAATATCGTCTACCGAAATTTCATCATTGCGAACGGTTTTGACTTCCGCCCCCAACTCACCCAGGTATTGCACCAGGTTGTAGGTGAAGGAGTCGTAATTGTCGATCATCAGGATCATGTTTTGCCGGTCTCGTGCATAAAACGCTGGGTGTGAAAATCCGTACTGCCGAACAGGAACTGAATGGTGGTCAGGCGTTTGAAGTAGTGTCCCAGATCCAGCTCCTCCATGACACCGATTCCGCCATGTAACTGCACTGCCTCCTGCCCGACCAGTCTTGCTGCCTTGCCGACGCGACTTTTTGCGGCGGATACTGCTTTGGGGGCCACACCACCGTTCGCATCGGATTGCATCACTGCCATCTGCACAATGGAGCGCGCCTGCTCCAGCTCGATGAACATATCCGCCATGCGATGCTGCAAAGCCTGGAATGAGGAAATGGAGACACCGAACTGTTTGCGCGTTTTGGTGTAATCCACCGTTTTCCAGAGCGCCGCCTCCATAACTCCCAGTGCCTCAGCACAAACGGCCAGTGTGGCACGGTCAATGATTGTTTCAATTACTGCCAGAGCTTTGCCCTCAGTGCCAAGGAGAAGACTTGCAGGCACACGCGCATTTTCAAAATAAACATCGGCCGCACGCTGCCCATCCACTGTGGCATAAGATTGTAGCCGCATGCCGGGGCTGGCAGCTGGAATCCGTAACAGGCTGATGCCTTCGCTATCCCTCTGCTCACCGCTGGTGCGCACTACCACAATCAACTTGTCTGCGTTAGGCGCATTCAGCACCACG
>JBGTHE010000431.1:0-1915 GCA_041746335.1 Lysobacterales bacterium
GGAACATCAGAGTGCCAAGCAGAGCGCCAACGATGATGCCGTAACCCGTCAGGTGCTTAATGCCCAACAAGGCAACACCGCTGATTAAAGTAAACATGGCACCCCAGCGGAACCACCATATTGCCCGGGGACCCAGTTTACGAAATGCCTCATTTTTGGTTGCGGCTTCTGCTTCCTTGAAGAATTCGCCCTGTATAAAGTTGAAGTACCAAAGCAGGCCAATCCATGCCACGCCAGCGAGCAGGTGTATCCACCTGATGATGAAGGCAAGCCCGTTGCCCTGAAATAATGCAAGTTCCACGATTCCACTCTCCCTCAGTCTGTGTTTTTGTATTTCAAGCCGGGCTGCAAGCGGATTGCAACCTGCGCCATAGGGTACACCCGTTGGCGGCTGATCTGAAATGCTAACTGTTGCTGATGCGGGATTTGTTGACTTAATGCGAGCCCGGTCACCCTTTGGTCCGTCACCCCGCACTCGATCCGGGGTCCATACCGTCAGAACATGGATTCCGGCCCCGGCTCGGGGGCCGGGGTGACGTTCTTCCGCCGGAATGACGAGGAAGTGGAGTGGCCATCTCAGGCGACGCTTGTGGCAGAATAGCCGCAGGTTTTCCTGCTGAAACAATAAGGACAAACAGGCATCGGCCCATGAGCTTTATCAGAGAACTCAAACGCCGTAACGTCTTCCGTATGGCCATCGCCTATCTGGTAGTGGCCTGGGTGTTGCTGCAGGCAGTGGATTTTGCGCTGGAGGTGATCAATGCCCCCGGCTGGATCCTGCAGGTTTTTGTGCTGGCCGCCGCTGTTGGTTTGCCGGTCGTCCTGATTTTTTCCTGGATATTCGAGATGACGCCGGAAGGCATCAAGCGCGAATCGGCCATTGATCGCAGTCAATCCATCACACCGGCAACCGGTCGTAAGCTGGATGGTTTGATCATTGTTGCGCTGGCGCTGGCGGTGGTCTTGCTACTCACGGATCGGTTCGTGAATTCCCCGGGTGAGGTTACTGCACCCGAAAAGCCCTTTTCCGAAAAAGCGGTCCAGGTTTCGTCAGCCGAAGGGGAAAAGGGCTCTGACCCCATTTCTGACCCCGCTTCTAATCTGACCCCGGAACCGCACGCGCTTTCAGTGGCCGTGCTGCCGTTCTCTGCCATGAGTTCGGGCGAAGATGACGGGTATTTTGCCGATGGCCTGACCGAAGAAATTCTCAATTCGCTGGCGCAGCTACCCGAACTCCTGGTTACCGCACGTACTTCCGCTTTTGCTTTCAAAGGCCAGGACCTGCCGGTGCAGGAAATTGCCCAGCAACTGGGCGTGCGACACATCGTCGAAGGTTCGGTTCGGCGCTCGGGTGAACGGCTGCGTGTGACAGCCCAGCTGATCCGGGCTGAAGACGGCTTTCACCTCTGGTCGGAAAATTACGACAGCACCGAGCAAGACACCATCGCGGTGCAGGAGGACATTGCTGCAAAGATTGCCCAGGCACTGGACGTGGTACTGGACGACGACAAACGTGAGGCCATGCGCCGCGCGGGTTTGCGCGATGTGCCAGCCTTCATTGCACTGCAAAAAGGCAATGAACTTTATGAACTTGCTCATGGTAGCGCTGACCAGATTCCCAGCCTGCGTGAAGCCAATCGTTATTATGATCAGGTGAGCGAACGTGTGCCTGCCTACGCACCCGCCTACCAGGATCATTCCGACCTCTACATCCACCTGCTGATGAATAACGCGACCGGTACCACCCGCGGTGATGCCACGCCTGAGGAAGTGGAATCAGCTTTGCCAATGGCGCAAGCGGATAACCGCAAAGTCATTCAGCATGCCCGGGATGATGCCCAGCGGTTCGATGCAGAACTGGACCTGGCATTCATCAGCTCGGACTGGGCGGGCATGTCGGCGCGTATCGAACGTC
>JBGTHE010000432.1:0-4647 GCA_041746335.1 Lysobacterales bacterium
GGCATCGACATCAGGGTCTGTCACCGTGGTCAGTAAATTTTCAATCTCCTGCGCCACCTGCTTGCCTGCTCGCTGCTCTACCAAAGCTTCGAACGCGCGCGGGGGATATCCCTTTGAGCTACTTCCTTCGGGGCCGTACAAACCGTACATTTCCCGCATGATGTCATCCAGAGAGTACTCCTGATTGCTGGCCTTTCGAATGGCGGTATCGGCCACCAGGCCAATCAGTGAGCCCTTGTGATAGTAACTGATATCGCTGTTGATGCTGTTGGCATCCGGCTTGTAGTGCTTGATCCAGGCATCAAAGGATGCCTGCTCGGCAGTACGAACTTTCCGTCCAGGAGATAACTCATAGTTCAGAATTTCGTCTGCCAGCTGAACCAAATACTCTTCCACAGTTAACAGTCCTGACCGGAATAAAAGAAGATTGTCATAGTAACTGCTCAATCCTTCAGCCAGCCACAGCTCACGGGTGTAGGTCTCGCTGTCATACTGATACTCGCTGAGTGCCTGGGGTCTTAAGCGACGTACGTTCCAGACATGAAAAAACTCGTGTGTTACCAATGACAGCCAGCGTACGTAGTCCTCACGATTTCGCATCTGCCACGGGGAACTCATCAGCACTGTACTGTAATCGTGCTCCAGCCCACCACTGCGGTTCGAGATGATATTCAAAAACAGGTACTCGCGCTGCAGTGGATTGGTTTTCCAGAAATCCTGGACCGACTTTACGATACGCGAGATGTCGACAGCGGCCTGCTCACCATCCCAGAGCGATGTCTCGCCATGGTTGATCAAGGCATAGGTATGGCCGTCAAAATCGAATGGGTAGGTCGTGGTGTTGCCGAGCAGTATCGGACTGTCAATCAGTTCATCAAAATTTTCAGCAATGAAAGTTCGATCGGAACTGAGGCTGGGCAAGGCCACATGGCTGTCACGCCAGGACTCTGGCAAGACTAACTGCAGCCGTTGAGGTAACTGCCGTGTCGATTCGTTGTACAGAAAAATTCCAGCACCATTGAGCAGTGCGAAATCGTTTTCGACCCACGATGTGTTAACCGCCAGTTCCCCAGCCCAAACCTGATACTGGACCTCAATCCGATTCTCACCCGCGGTTTCAACACGCCAACGATGTTTCTCGATTTTGTCGACAGCCAAGGCTTTCCCTGACTGTCCTTGTACCTGCAACTCTTCGACCTGAGCTGCATAATCGCGGATCAGGTAAGAACCAGGGGTCCAGTTTGGCATCGCGAGTTCAACAGTCTCCTCCTGAACTGCAAAACTCAGCCGGACAGTTACATACTGATTTATCCTGTGGTCAAAACTCAGCTGATGTATTACGAATTCCTGATCTGCTTGTAGTGACGTGCTTGCCACCCATATCAGCAGAGTAAACAGAAATCGTTTTTGCATTAATTATCTTGAGCGAATTCGGGACGTGGTTTCGAAACCTGTAATGCGGCACTGCGAACATGCGCTTCTTCAATCTGGCGGGCGTTGAGTAGTCCATCCAGTTCAGTAATCAGATCAGCGCTACCTTCATGGCCATTGCCTGATGCCAGCAACAGCCAGGCATAGGCCACTACTGGATCCCGCTCTACGCCATGTCCTTGCAGATGCAAAACGGCCATGTTGTATTGCGCACGAGCGTGGCCTTGCATAGCTGCTTCGCGATACCAGTGAGCTGCTTGTCGTTCACTGCGGGCAACACCGGAAATGTCAGGGTCTACTCCGGATTTGTAATACAGATAGGCCAGATCATATTGTGCTTGAGCATCACCCTGTTCGGCAGCCTGGCGCAGTTTGCTATAGGGCTGCAAATAGACAGTATGAGAAAAGGATTTCGTAACAGGTTCTGCCGCCCATGAGAACACGGGCAAACTCGAGAGGAGCAAAACCAGAAGCGCGTGCTTGAACATCGTCAGAATATGAATACCCTTTACCGGCAATTATCTACGAAATCTTTCATAGAAGATTATACAAAGCCTTCTGTCCTATTGAAAGCGTGTATTTCGCCTGACACATTCCTCAGGCCTTGCGCTTGGAACTCCTTACAATCAGCATCGCCAGTTCCAGCGACTGCTCGTAATTCAGTCTAGGATCCACCGTGGACTTGTAGTCACGTTTCAGATCCTCATCCGATAAATCGCGCGCACCACCGGTGCATTCCGTGACATTTTCGCCTGTCAGTTCCAAATGAACTCCACCCAGCCTGGAGTGGCAATCGCGATGAATGTCAAAGGCCAACTCCACTTCGTGCATGATTTTGCGAAATCTGCGGGTTTTAATTCCAGAAGCAGTTGATTCCGTATTGCCATGCATGGGATCACAAATCCAAAGCACCGGACTGCCGGAATCCTGAACTGTTTTGATCAATGACGGCAATTGCTCTTCGATACGGTCCTCACCCATGCGGTGTATCAAAACAATTCGGCCTGCTTCACGTTCGGGATTCAATGTGTCCAGCAATCCCGATAGCCATTCCTGGGTCATGCCGGGGCCTACTTTGACACCCAAAGGGTTTCTGATACCGCGGAAATATTCCACATGCGCGCCATCAAGTGCCGCTGTGCGCATTCCGATCCACGGAAAATGCGTGGAAAGATTGAACCAGCCCCAGTGCCTCGGTACCTGGCGGGTTAAGGCCTGTTCATAACGCAGATGCAGGGCTTCGTGCGAAGTAAAGAAGTCTACCCGCCGTAAACTGCCCGCAGCCTGGCCGCTAATTGTCTCAAGAAATTTCAAAGAATTGCCTATGCTTTCCGACAGGCGGTGAAACTCTTCAGCAAGTGGCGAATGCTGTACCCAATTCAGGTCCCAATATTCCAGGTGGTGAAGATCTGCAAACCCGCCATCGACCAGCGCCCTGACAAAATTCATGGTCAATGCTGAACTGGAGTGTGCCTGTAGCAACCGCTGGGGGTCCGGATTTCTCGCATCTGGCGTGAACTCGATGGAATTTACCAGGTCACCACGATAAGTCGGCAGGGTAATTCCATCGCGGGTCTCTTCATCGGACGAGCGCGGCTTTGCATACTGGCCAGCAAAGCGCCCCACCCTCAATACAGGCATCTGCAGGCCGTGCACCAGCACCAGGCTCATTTGCAATAGTACTTTGAGGCGATTGGTTATTAATGGCGATGTGCACTCATCGAAGTTCTCTGCACAATCACCACCTTGCAACATAAAACTTCGCCCAGCCTGAGCATCGGCAATCTGTTCCTTCAGATTTTGAATTTCCCAGGAAGTGACCAAGGGAGGCAACTGGCTTAATCGGCGCAGTACGCGCGAAAGGTCATCAGCGTCCGGATAAGTCGCCTGCTGCAAGGCCTTAAAGTTTTGCCATGAGTCCGGCGCCCAATTATCCACATCCATCACTTTTTGCACCGGGGGTCTAACGCTGTTCATTACTACTGCTCCAGAACCTTGCTTACGAACTGTCGTTTGCGTTATTTGCCAGCATCGCCAACATGGTTGCCAATGCCAGACCAATGTACCAGACCAGGGTCCAGGTGGGCATGCTCAACCCCAGAAAAGTCCAGTCTATTTGAGCACACTCTCCAGACCCATAAAAAACCTGTCCCAACACATCAGCAAATGGCATGGTATCCAGCATGTAATTCAGTCCCATACCACAATCCGGAACTTGGTCAGGCGGTAGATTCTGCAGCCAGACATGACGGCCGGCAATGGCAGCTCCCGCGACACAGCCGATCAACACCAAAACTGTGTAAATCCAGCGTCCAGTTCGCCCCGGGTTATGCAGAGCGGCCAGCAACGCAAACACCCCTATCCACAAAAACGCGATGCGCTGGAAAATACACAACGGGCAAGGGTCGAGAAACATGGCGTGCTGAACATACAAGGCATAACCCAGCAATGCCGCGCAACTGAGGGCTACCAGCAGGAACCAGATTCTGGCTTGGAAGATTCTTGTCATCTAGCTGTCCTTCGGATCTAAAAAACAGGATCGGTGCTCTGCAGGAGGTCGGCTCTGCTGTGTCACCCGCTGGCTACAAAGACCCGACCACTCTCAACGGGTTCATTTATAATTAAACAACAATCAACGCCTGATCTGCGCTGGCCCGATGCACACGTAAAATCAAGCCCTTATAACTGAAATGATGGATGCTCCTGTGCGACAAATCAAGGCCAATCACGGAACTCACCTCAGCTGCAAAGGCTGGCACCAGGAAGCCGCTTTGCGCATGCTGATGAATAACCTGGACCCAAATGTAGCCGAAAAGCCGGAAGACCTGGTGGTTTATGGCGGTACCGGCAAAGCTGCCCGCAACTGGGATTGCTATGAGCGAATTGTCAGCACTCTGCAGCGGCTTGAAAATGATGAAACCCTGCTGATCCAGAGCGGCAAACCCGCAGGTGTATTCCGCACCCATGAGGAAGCTCCTAGGGTGTTGATAGCCAACTCCAACCTGGTGCCTCGTTGGGGAAATTGGGAAGTATTCCGTGACCTCGAGCGCAAGGGACTGACCATGTACGGCCAGATGACTGCCGGTTCGTGGATTTACATCGGCTCTCAAGGCATTGTGCAGGGTACTTATGAAACGTTTGCGGAATGTGCCTTGCAACATTTCAATGGCAGTCTGAAAGACAGGCTGGTAGTTACCGCCGGGCTGGGTGGAATGG
>JBGTHE010000433.1:0-2221 GCA_041746335.1 Lysobacterales bacterium
GAGATCTATCGGCAGGTGGAAAAGCTGGATGAAGTATTGGAGTGCATCTGTGTCGGCCAGGACTGGGATGACGATGTGCGCATTGTACTGTTCGTTAAATTGCGTCAAGGCCTGGAATTGAACCAGCAGTTACAGGACGAAATTCGCAAGTCCATCCGCAACAACACCACGCCAAGACACGTGCCTGCGCGCATCATCCAGGTGGCTGATATTCCGCGCACGATCAGTGGCAAAATTGTCGAACTGGCGGTACGCAATATCATTCACGGCAAGCCCGTGACCAACCAGGATGCCCTCGCCAATCCCGCTGCGCTGGAGCTGTTTCGTGATTTGCCGGACCTAAAAACCTGAATTGCAAACCTGAATTGCAAACCTGAATTGCGAACCTGAACCAAGTACCTACAGCCAGGGCTTACTCCAGGGCGTAGGCCAGTTCGGCAATCAGATCATTCACATCTTCCACACCGACTGACAGGCGTATCAAACTGTCACTGATACCCAATCGGGAACGTTTTTCTGGTGGCACTGAGGCATGCGTCATGATGGCAGGATGATTGATCAGGCTTTCCACCCCACCGAGACTTTCCGCCAGCGCGAACAACTCGCAGCGTTCCAACAGTCGCCGGGCTGCTTCGAGGCCGCCTTTGACGACGATACTGATGATGCCGCCACCCCGGCCGTTCATCTGCTGCATGGCCAACTGCCGTTGCGGGTGCGAGTCCAGGGCTGGATAGATCACCTCTTCCACCGAGGGGTGCTGTTGCAGCCATTCTGCGATGATCAGCGCATTGTGGCAGTGAGCGTCCATGCGCAGCGCCAGTGTTTTTAATCCTCTAAGCGCCAGAAAGCTGTCGAAAGGTCCTTGTATACCGCCGATGGAATTGAGCAGGAACCACAATCGCTGAGCCAGCTCGGCATCATCCCGTACCACGGCCACACCGCCGACCATGTCGGAATGACCATTCAGATACTTGGTTGCCGAGTGCACTACGATATCGGCGCCCAACTCCAGCGGACGCTGCAACATGGGCGAGGAAAAGGTGTTGTCCACCACCAGCAGGGCGCCATGCTCGTGAGCGATACTTGCCGCGGCGGCAATATCCACGATACGCAACATCGGATTGGTTGGCGTTTCCACCCAGACCATGCGGGTATCGGGCTGTATTGCAGCTTCGAGCGCCCCTGGCTTTTCAAGCTCCGCAAAGGTGAATTTCAGGCCGGCTGAACGTTCACGTACGCGATGGAACAGTCGGAAACTGCCACCGTAAAGGTCGTCGCCCGCCACAACATGATCACCACTGGAAAGCAACTCCAGAACAGTTGCTGTCGCCGCCATACCGGAAGCGAAAGCAAATCCCTGAATACCGCCTTCCAGATCAGCGATGCATTGCTCATAAGCATCACGAGTCGGGTTGTGACTGCGCGAATATTCCCAACCCTGGTGATCACCCGGGCTGCGCTGCACATAGGTGGACGTGGCGTAAATCGGCGTCATGATGGCGCCGGTTGACGGATCAGGTTTTTGCCCGGCATGGATGGCCCGAGTAGCCAGGGCCTGGCCTTTCTTCTTCTTGGTCATGTGGAATGCTCTGCCAGTGTGTTTAAGTTCGTTCCGCTTTGCGACGCAGGAAATTCAGCAGATCCACCCGGGTAATCAGTCCGAGAAACTTTGCCTGGTCTTTGACGATCGCCACAAAATCCCGGTTGAATATGGGCATCAGGTCAGCCACTGGGGAGTTCACATCAATTTCCGTGAGATCGGTAACCATGGCATCACGCACCGGCCGGGCGAACGCCTTCTGGTCTTCCGCAACAGCCAGCAACAAATCGGATTCGTCCAGAATACCTATAATCTGGCCATGTTCGATCACCGGCAATTGCGAAACATCATACAGCTTGAGCCGACCATAAGCGTTGGCCAGGGGCTCGTCCGGCCCAATAGTGATGGTGTCATGCGAGTCATAGGGCCGGGCAATCAGATCACGCAGATCGCCATGCAGAATCGTTTCGAGAAAACCCAGGTCGCGCATCCAGTAATCGTTGTACATTTTCGACAGGTATCGATTGCCGGTATCGCAGCAGAATGTCAGTACATTTTTTGCTTCAGTCTGCTCGCGACAATAACGCAACGCCGCTGCCAGCAAGGTACCGGTGGACGAGCCGCCTAAAATACCTTCCCGTTTCAACAACTCCCGGCCAGCTTCAAAGCTTTCCTTGTCGC
>JBGTHE010000434.1:0-6184 GCA_041746335.1 Lysobacterales bacterium
CAGGCGCGCAGCATGAGCCGTGTGTATGCAGCAGTGGCAGCTGGCGAAATTCGCAGGCGCGGCACCGTGGACGAGCCCATTGGGAGACATCCGCGTGACCGCAAACGCATGGCCGTGGTGCCCGGCGGGAAAAATGCCATCAGTGATTACCGGATTCTCAAGGGTTTTCGCGGGTTCACTTACATTGAAGTTTCTTTGCAGACAGGCCGTACCCACCAGATTCGTGTGCATATGGCGCACCTCGGCCATCCACTGGTGGGCGATACCACCTATGGTCGTAAACCCCGTTCGGTGCGGGGCATGGATGCCGAATTGGCTGCTGCCATCAAAGCCTTTCCCCGACAAGCCCTGCATGCCCGCTATTTGAGCCTGCATCACCCAGCCGATCAGCGCGAAATGCGCTTTGAGGCACCATTGCCGCAGGACTTGCTGGATTTGCTCGCGATACTGCGCGACAAGGCTGCGGTATGAACGACTGGATCATTCCGGATTGGCCAGCGCCCAGCTCGGTAGGCGCCATCAGCACCACCCGTCTGGGCGGGGTGAGTAAAGGCCCCTGGCGAAGCCTGAATCTTGGCCTGAACAGTGGTGATGACGTAAATGATGTGGAACGCAACCGAGCCTGGCTCAGAGAAAGTTTGCCTACTGCTCCCAACTGGCTGCAACAGGTTCACGGTTGTCGTGTGGTGCAGCATTCACCCGCTTTGCGTTCAGACCACTCGGCCAGGGTTGACGCGGATGCTCAATTCACTCGCGAAAGGGGTGCGGTCTGCGCCATCCTGGCCGCTGATTGCCTGCCGGTGTTGTTCTGTGATCGCCAGGGTACCAAGGTAGCTGCAGCGCATGCAGGCTGGCGCGGGATGGCTGCCGGAGTGCTGGAAAACACCGTGGCCGCAATGGGTCAGCCGGCGGGTGAATTGATGGCCTGGATGGGCCCGGCCATAGGTCCAGCAGTTTACCAGGTGGGTGATGAAGTCAAGGCCGCTTTTGCCAGGCAGCAGAAGGCAGGAGCCGATGCTTTCAGGCCAGACGGTGAGCGCTGGTTATTTGATCTGTACGCCATGGCGCGGCACTGTTTGCAACAGGTTGGTGTGGGCCACATCAGTGGCGGCGGCTACTGTACCTTCACAGATTCAGAGCGTTTTTTTTCTTATCGCCGTGACCGGGTCACCGGGCGCATGGCCAATCTGGTGTGGCTAAGAATTTGAAAAAGAACGCCGCCTCTGGACTCTACCGGGGTGTTATCTGTACAAATATTTGTACAACTGGAGGCAGCTATGGACACAATCACTTACAGCAATGCGCGGGCCAAACTGGCGGACACCATGGACCGTGTATGTGATGACCACGAGCCCATCATTATCACGCGAAACGGTGAACAGGCCGTTGTGATGGTTTCGCTTGACGATTATAAGGCGCTGGAGGAAACCTCTTATCTGCTTCGCAGCCCCAAAAACGCGCAACGTCTGTTTGAAAGTATTGCAGCATTAGAAACCGGGAAAGGGAAGGTTAGGAGCCTGACGAGGTGAAGCTGGTCTTCTCCGAACAAGCGGGGGAAGACTATTTGTACTGGCAGAAAATTGACAAGAAACAAGTTCAGCGAATCAACGACCTGATCAAAGCGATCATCAGGACGCCTCAACCGGGACCGGATAGAGGGATGGGTAAACCAGAACCTTTAAAACATGCCCTGTCCGGCTACTGGTCGCGCCGCATCAACGAAGAGCATCGCATTGTCTACAAAGTAGTTGATGACTCTGTATTTATTGCTCAATTGCGCTATCACTACTGACTTTCCCCAATTGTTGATAATAGGCTTCTAAGGCAGTGCGCAACTGAGGATTCCCGGGCTGGCGCTGCCAGGCCGCTTCCAGCACCTGTATGGCCTGGTCCCGTTGCCCGGTTTCCCACAGGGCTACACCGTAAACGTAAGTAAAACGGGTATCGTCAGGATCCAGTGTGGCGGCCCGCTGCAAATGAGGGAGTGAATCGGCCAATCGTCTTTGTCGCACCAGCGATAAACCCATGGCATGTTGCGCATCAGCGCTGTCGGGAGCAATGGTCACAGCCTGCGTCAACAGGGAGCTGGCCGCCGGATCCATACCATTCTGGCGATAGAGGTCGGCGAGATTCAGTAATGCCGGAACAAAGCCTGGCGCAATCCGCATTGCCTGGCGATAAGCCTGCTCGGCATCCTCCATTTGCCCCTGACCACCGAGGAATACGCCAAGATTCAGCAGGCTTTCCGGTGTATCACCATTCAGCTTCAGCCAGGCGAGATATTCCTGTTGCAGGGCACGAAATTCGTCCTGACCATCGCTGGATAGTTGCTGCGGGCGCACATCGGTAAGCCGCGCTGCTACGTTCATGCGCACCCCTTTGTTGGGGTCGCTGATCAAGGGCTGCAGCAGTACGTATCGGTTAGCACCGGGCAGGAATTCCAGCGCGTAAACCGCGGCGCCGCGCATCATGGGACTTTCCGCTTTCAGATGCTCCTGCAGGAAGGGCAAAGCCTCTTCACCGGGGAATCGTGCGCTCTCCGTAATGGCGGTGGCACGGAGGATTTCCGGCTGGCCTGAATCGTTGGCAATGGCGGCCAGTCCGGTGACCGCGTTCGGCCGATTGGCCCGAGCGTTCGCCAAAACCTGCGTGTGCGGATAGCGCGCGGGGGAGTCGGGATACCATTGCTGCAATGCTGCTGTAGCCCATGCCGCATTCTGGTCGCTGTGGCAGCGGTTGCAGGCATTGGGGATTGCCAGCTCCGTCGTCAGGTGCGGCTGCGGCACCCGGAAACTGTGATCGCGCCGCGCGTCCACGCCCATGTAGGTGGTTTCCGGCATATGGCAGCTGACACATTGGGCTCCAGTCGAACCCGTTTCGTGATGGTGGTGGCTGGGCTGATCAAACACGGCGGGCATATGGCACTGGCCGCAGACCGCGTTACCTTCTGCTACCAGCTTGCCGCTGTGCGCCTGGTGGCAGTTGCTGCAAGCCACCCCGGCCTGGTACATCTTGCTCTGCAGAAATGAGGCGTACTCAAATACTTCGTCTCGTACCTGGCCATCAGAGTAGTACTGCGGATCCTCGATCAGCCGAAGCTGGAACAAGTCTGAGTAGGCTTTTCCCGCATGGTCTTCATCCATCTCGGCGCGGCGCGAATGGCAAGCAGCACAGGTGCCAATCTGGTTAGTTGGCTGGCCATGTGACTTTCGGCCATGTGAATTTCCATCGCCCTGGTAACGGGAAGTAGGCTGACCCGCTACAGGCAACCAGGGGCTGAGCTGGCTTAAATCATTACTGAAACCGGGGTTGGGCTCAGCCCGATTGCCGCGGCTCCATTCCACATGTGCCTTAGCAGGGCCGTGACAGGCCTCGCAGCCTACAGTCATCTCGGCCCAGCGGGTCTGGTAGCTGTTGCTGTTCGGCTGGTAATTCTTTTCCAGCCGGGTGGAGTGGCAACTCGCACACCGGCTGTTCCAGTTCTGGAAGCTGCCGGTCCAGTGCAGGGGATTGTCGCTGGTGATTGCGCCGCCTTCATCCTCTTCTGGATAAAGGTGATACCAACGCTGGCCGCCGTCGCTTTCGGGGCGGCTGTCCCAGACGATGTTCAGGGCCTGGTAACGCCCGTCGGGAAAGGCGATCAGGTATTGCTGCAGGGGTTCAAAGCCAAAGGTATAACTGATTGCAAAGGTTTCCAGCTCACCCTGGGCATTGTCGGTCTCAACCATGAACTGATCGCCCTGGCGAAAAAAGCGATGGTTAAGACCACCATACTCAAACCGGGCATCGTTGAAATTGCCCAGCACAGTTTCCGGAGTGGCCTTCTGCATCGCACGGAAGTGGTGGGACTCTGTCCAGTCCTGATACTCCTCCTGGTGGCAGGACTGGCACGCCTGGCTGCCGACATACCGCTCGTCGGCCACGACTGGCGAAGTAAGCAGACCCATCCAACACGTCAGGCACGCAGCCATCCACACCAGCTGCAGCAAGCTTGGGGCAGAAAAATGCTGGCAGTGCTTATTCACATATGAATGTCGGCGATCAATGCACAGAGCTTTTCAGCGCCCTGTTCACTGCTGCAATGCGAGAACACAAAGCGGGCCAGATCATCGTGGCCAGGCCATAGGAAGAACTGAACACCGGCAGCTTCAAGTGCTTCAAAGCCCGCCTGGTTCCAGTGCACAAACACTTCATTGGCTTGCACGGGGAATTCGAGGCGAGCCGTGGGATGAGCTTCGACGGCCTTTGCAAACCGTGCAGCCTGGGCGTTGGCATGGCCGGCCAGCCGCAACCACAGCCCATCTTCGATGTAAGCCAGCAACTGGGCAGAAACAAAACGCATCTTGCTGAGCAGATGCCCGGAACGTTTGCGCACGCGTTCGGCGTGGTCCATCAGAGCGCGATCGCCAAACAGCAGCAGGGCTTCGGCAGCGCAACAGCCGTTCTTGCTGGCGCCGAAAGACAACATACGTACACCAGCTTGCCAGCTGCTTTCAGCGGGACTGCAACCCAGCGAGGCAATGGCATTGGCAAAACGGGCACCGTCCATATGCACGGGCATGGCAAATTCGGACGCCGCCCCGCAGAGTTCAGCCACTTCCGCAGGCTGGTAAACGGTGCCGGCTTCGGTGCTCTGCGTCAGGCTGAAGGCCGAAGGCAAATAACTATGCACCCCGTGGCCCTGGTTGACTGAAACTGCCTTGCGCAATTGCCCTGCATTCAGCTTTCCGTGTTCTCCAGCCACACCGACCAGGCGAATGCCGTGTCCGAAAAATTCCGGAGCTCCACCCTCATCCTGCACGATATGAGCACCGCTGTGGCAATAAACTGAACCCCAGGGCGGAGCCAGGCAAGAAAGGGCGATGCTGTTGGCGGCTGTGCCGGTACTGACGGGTAAAACCGCAACCTCAGTCCCGAACAATTCACTGAATGCGCGGTCGAGGCGCATGCTCCAGTCGTCCTCGGCATAGGACCAGGCAGCGCCGTGGTTGGCGGCGCTGATGGCTGCCATGATTTCGGGCGCGGCGGGTGATTCGTTGTCACTGCGAAAATTCAGATCCATGGTTTTCGGGCTCGTTGGCTTGGGCGCATAAGAAAAGGATTATAGGGCAGTAGGTTATAGGCAGGGGTTGTAATCTTTTCCCACCTTGTTGGTTGTGCCCTTCGGGCTTGAATAGGGGCAGCCGTTTTTAACCTAACCGCTTTCTGGCGCTCCTTTCATAGCACTGGGATAATGCGCCGCCATGAAGTCACAGCCAACATCAGGGAAACCGGGCCTGGCCGAAATCGAAAGTGCCTTGAACCGCATCCGCATCAGCGATGCGGCGTGGTGTCGTTTGCAACTGCAAAAGTTGGCCCCGCGCATAGCCAGCGGCAAGCCTGTTGACAGAACGCTGAATCAGATCAGCGAACGAATAACTGCCTCTTTTGCGCAAGTTGAACAACGCCTGCAATCACGGCCCGTTATTACCTACGATGAGGCTTTGCCCATCAGTGCCGCGCATGACCAAATTATGGCTGCACTGGCGCAACATTCGGTAGTCATCGTGGCCGGCGAGACCGGCTCCGGCAAAACGACGCAGCTACCCAAGATGTTGCTTGAAAGCGGTTATGGTTGCCGCGGGCAGATCGGCTGTACCCAGCCGCGGCGCATTGCCGCCACTGCTATGGCCAGTCGCGTGGCCGAAGAATTGAAAACCGAACTCGGTACCGCGGTGGGTTACCAGGTGCGGTTCCGCGAGCGGCTGAGTGCAGAGACCTATATCAAATTCATGACCGACGGTGTGCTGCTGGCTGAAACCATCCGCGATCCGCAACTGCTGGCCTACGATGCGATCCTGATTGATGAAGCGCACGAGCGCAGCCTGAACATCGATTTCCTGCTGGGCTATCTCAAAACGCTGTTACCTCAGCGGCCCGATCTGAAGTTGGTGATTACTTCCGCCACCATCGATACGGCTAAATTCAGTGCGCACTTTAACGATGCGCCCGTGATTACCGTCTCAGGACGTGGCTTTCCGGTGGACATCGAATACCATCCCCTGAGCAATGCCGGTGAAGAAGGTGAGCCCGGAGATAAGGATTTGTATCGTGGGATTGCCGATGCTGTGCGACGCGTTTCCAGGCTGGATGCCCATGGTGACATCCTGGTGTTCCTGTCCGGCGAACGGGAGATCCGCGAGGC
>JBGTHE010000435.1:0-3899 GCA_041746335.1 Lysobacterales bacterium
AACGGAACGCCGGTTGCCTTGGAGACAAAAGGTACGGTTCGGGATGCCCGGGGGTTGACCTCCAGCACATAAACTTCGTCGCCGCGAATGGCAAACTGCGCATTCATCAACCCGATCACACCCAGTTCCAGCGCCATCAAACACATCTGGCGGCGCAGCTCATCCTGGATCTCGGCTCCCAGGGAATAAGGTGGTATGGAACAGGCTGAGTCACCGGAATGCACACCAGCCTGCTCAATGTGTTCCATGATGCCGCCGATCAGCACATCCTCGCCGTCGCAGATGGCGTCTACATCCACTTCGATGGCGTGATCCAGGAATCGATCCAGCAGCACTGGTGAATCATTGGAAACTTCTACCGCTACCAACATGTAACGGCGCAATTCCTCTTCGCTGTGCACCACATCCATGGCACGGCCGCCGAGCACATAGGACGGCCTGACTACCAACGGGTAGCCAATTTCCAGTGCACCTTTCACAGCACCTTCGACACTGACAGCTGTGCGATTGGGCGGTTGCCGCAGTGCAATGCGCTGCAACAGTTTCTGGAAGCGTTCGCGGTCTTCTGCAAGGTCAATGGAATCGGGGGATGTGCCGATGATGGGCACTCCCGCCGCTTCCAATGCGCGAGCGAGTTTCAGCGGGGTTTGTCCGCCATACTGCACAATAACCCCTGAAGGATTTTCTTTGCGGACAATTTCCAGCACGTCTTCCAGCGTGAGCGGCTCGAAATAAAGACGATCGGAAGTGTCGTAATCAGTAGAAACTGTTTCAGGGTTGCAGTTGACCATGATGGTTTCATAACCATCATCACGCAGTGCCAGAGCGGCGTGCACGCAACAGTAGTCGAACTCAATGCCCTGGCCAATGCGGTTGGGGCCGCCGCCCAGCACCATGATTTTTTGCTTGTCGGTGGGCTGGGCTTCGCACTCGTCCTCGTAGGTGGAGTACAGGTAAGCAGTGGCGGTGGCGAATTCTGCTGCACAGGTATCAACCCGCTTGTAGACCGGGAAAATATTCAGGCTGTGTCGATAATCCCGAACCTGCGCTTCCTTTACACCCAGCAGTTTGGCCAGACGACTGTCGGCAAAGCCTCTGCGCTTGAGTTGCCACAAATGATTCGCGTCGAGTGACTGCAGTTGCAGGCCCTGCAAACTGTTCTCGAGCTTAACCAGCTCTTCAATCTGCGCCAGGAACCAGGGGTCGATGTAAGTCCAGCTGTGAACATCCTCGAGGCTCATGCCCTCACGGAAAGCATCCGCCACATAGAGAATGCGTTCCGCACCCGCTTCCCGCAGCTCGCGTTTAAGCAGCGCCATGCGATCTTCAGGCTGTTCGCCCTGCTGCAGCGGCTTCAGGATGGGGTTAAGGCCATCACGATCGGTTTCCAGGCTGCGCAAAGCTTTCTGCAGCGATTCCTGGAACGTGCGACCAATGGCCATGGCCTCGCCCACGGATTTCATCTGCGTGGTCAGGCGTGGATTGGCAGCGGGAAATTTTTCAAAAGCGAAACGGGGAATCTTGGTCACCACGTAATCAATGGCGGGCTCGAAGGAAGCTGGGGTTGCGCCACCTGTAATTTCGTTACGCAATTCGTCCAGGGTATAGCCCACCGCGAGCTTGGCCGCGACCTTGGCGATCGGAAAGCCAGTCGCCTTCGAGGCCAAAGCTGAGGAGCGTGATACCCGTGGATTCATTTCGATTACCACCACCTTGCCGTCGGCGGGGTTAATGGCGAATTGGACATTGGATCCACCGGTGTCCACGCCGATCTTGCGCAAGACTGCGATAGAGGCATTGCGCAAACGCTGGTATTCCTTGTCGGTCAAAGTCTGGGCAGGCGCTACCGTGATGGAGTCGCCGGTGTGTATGCCCATGGGATCAAAGTTCTCAATGGAACAGACGATGATGCAGTTGTCTTTGCAATCACGTACCACCTCCATCTCAAACTCTTTCCAGCCCAGTACCGATACCTCCAGCAAAACTTCGTTGGTGGGCGAAAGCTCCACGCCGCGCGCGACAATTTCTTCAAATTCTTCACGGTTGTAGGCGATGCCGCCACCCGAGCCACCCATGGTGAAGGACGGCCGTATGATGGTGGGATAACCGATGCGGGGTTGTTTCTGCAGGGCTTCTTCGAGGCTGTGGGCAATGGCTGCGGCAGGCACATCAAGCCCAATTTCCAGCATGGCATCACGGAAGCGTTCGCGGTCTTCAGCCATGTCGATGGCATCACGTGAGGCACCAATCATTTCCACGCCGTGTTTTTCCAGCACCCCCTCGCGAGCCAGATCCAGCGCACAATTCAGCGCGGTCTGGCCCCCCATGGTGGGCAGCAAGGCATCGGGTTTTTCACGCGCGATAATGTGCGCCACGGTGCGCCATTCGATGGGTTCGATGTAAATCGCATCGGCCATATCCGGGTCCGTCATTATGGTAGCGGGATTGGAGTTAACCAGGATGACCCGGTACCCTTCTTGACGTAGCGCCTTGCAAGCCTGCGCTCCGGAATAGTCAAATTCGCACGCCTGGCCGATCACGATGGGGCCGGCGCCGATGATCAATATGCTGTTGATGTCAGTGCGCTTCGGCATCAGCGGGCTTCTCTCAGAACCGTCACATTGTCTGGCTTGAAGTGCTGTTTTGCGGACTGGATCAGCTCAATGAATTCGTCAAACAATCCGGCGATATCCTGTGGCCCCGGGCTGGCCTCCGGGTGACCCTGGAAACTGAAAGCCGGTGCATTCTGCAATCGTATGCCCTGTAATGTGTTATCGAACAAGGAACGGTGGGTGGCCTGCACATGTGCCGGCAAGCTGATCTCATCAACCGCGAATCCGTGATTCTGGCTGGTGATCATCACTTTGCCGCTGGCCACTTCCTGCACGGGGTGGTTGGCCCCGTGATGGCCGAGTTTCATTTTGACCGTGCGTGCCCCAACCGCCAGGCCCAGCAATTGGTGCCCCAGGCAGATACCGAACATTGGTACTCCACTTTTCAGAAGCTGTCGAATCGCTGTGATGGCGTAGTCGCAGGGCTCCGGATCTCCCGGGCCGTTGGACAGAAACACGCCATCCGGTTGCAGGGCCAGAACTTTGTCGGCTGGAGTCGTAGCCGGAACGACCGTAATCCGGCAACCGCGATCCGCCAAGATGCGCAAAATATTGCGTTTGATGCCGTAGTCGTAAGCCACCACGTGGTATTGGCCGGAGCTGCTGCCCCATTGCTGGCTGTCCAGATCCCAGGTGCCCTGCTCCCAGTTATAGGCTTCACGGCAACTGACTTCTTTGGCCAGGTCTAAACCCACCATGCCGGGAAATCCACGGGCGAGTTCCAGCGCGGTTTCGGCTTTCGCATTGGGGCCACAGACGATGGCACCGTTGAGGGCACCCTGCTCGCGCAGGATGCGGGTCAGCTTACGGGTATCGATATCGGCAATCGCAACGATGCCCTGGCGCTTCAGGTAATCGGCCAGCGTTTCCTGCATGCGCCAGCTGCTGGGCAACAGGGGATAATCGCGCAGGATCAGGCCAGCCGCTTGCACGCCTTCGGATTCATCATCCTCTGCATTGCAGCCGGTGTTGCCTATGTGGGGATAAGTGAGGGTGACGAGTTGGCGCGAATATGAAGGGTCAGAAAGGATTTCCTGGTAGCCCGTCATGGCGGTATTGAAAACCACCTCACCTGCGGACTGCCCGTTTGCGCCAATGGAGCGGCCACGGAACACGGTGCCGTCCTGTAGCGCAAGTAGTGCCAACTCGGTCATGTGGGCCTGCCAACGCTAATTGAATCGTCGCTGTTGTGCCTGAAAAAGCCCCAATCAAGGCACGAGGATCGCAGTTTGGTACCATCAAATAAGCGACGAGTAACGCCGAGTGGGGCTTTTTCAGGCGCAACCC